>CAZOLD010000081.1:0-6709 GCA_964580595.1 uncultured Eubacterium sp. | reverse complement strand
GACGACGCGGTCGCCCGCATCATGAAGGCGGAAGGCGGCTTTATCTGGGCCTGCAAGAACTACGACGGCGACGTCATGAGCGACATGGTCAGCTCCGCGTTCGGCTCTCTCGCGATGATGACCTCCGTTCTGGTATCCCCGCGGGGATATTATGAATACGAGGCCGCGCATGGAACGGTGCAGCGGCATTATTACAAGCATTTAAAAGGCGAGGAGACATCCACCAACTCCGTGGCCACGATTTTTGCCTGGACGGGGGCACTGCGAAAGCGGGGAGAGCTAGACGGCCTTCCTGAATTGTGCGAATTCGCGGATAGGCTGGAGAAAGCGTGTCTTGGCACGATAGAATCCGGGAAGATGACGAAGGACCTTGCCCTGATCACGACGTTGGATAATCCGGTCCCGCTGAGCAGCGAGGCATTCATTCAGGAAATCCGAGGGAACCTGGAGGCGGACTTAGGGGCGTAGGCGCGGCCACAGGGAAAAGACGCAAATTTTTATCTCAAAGGAGCGGGAGAGCATGGTTTTATCTTGCCAGAATGTCAGCAAATCCTATGGCGCGGATGAAATCCTCAAAGATGTGTCTTTCCGGATGGAGGATTACGAGAAGGCCGCGGTCGTAGGGGCCAACGGGGCAGGAAAGACGACCTTGCTTCGGATTTTGGCCGGAGACCTGGACGCGGACGAGGGGAAGGCTGTCCTCTCGAAAGACCGCACTCTAGGCTACCTGCCGCAGAATCCGGATATCACGGGAAACCGCGCCATTTTCGAGGAAATCCTGTCCGCGAGGGAAGATTTGCTGTCCATGCAAAAAGAGCTGGCCGCCATGGAAGAAAAGATGAGCGCGTGCTCGGGCGAGGAACTGGACCGGCTGATGGAAAATTATGACAGGGTGAGCCATGTGTTCGAGCAGGAAGGGGGGCCTTCCTGCAAAAGCGAGGCTGTCGGCGTCCTAAAGGGGCTTGGCTTTGGGGAAGGGGAATTCGGGAAACGGATGCAGGATTTGTCCGGAGGGGAGCGCACCCGTGTCTGCCTGGGCAAGCTCTTGGTGACAAAGCCCGACATCATCCTGCTAGATGAGCCGACAAACCACTTAGACATCGGATCCATTTCCTGGCTTGAGACTTTCCTTTCAAATTACAAAGGGGCTGTCTTGGCCGTTTCCCATGACCGTTACTTCCTAGATCGCATCGCGCAAAAGGTGATTGAGATTGAGCGGGGAACCGCGGCCGTGTTTTCCGGAGGTTACAGCGATTATGCCGTGAAGAAGGATAAGGAGAGGGAGGCGCGGCTGCGCCGCTATTACGCCCAGCAAAGGGAAAAGAAACGCCAGGAGGAGGTCATTGCGAAGCTAAAGTCCTTCAACCGGGAGAAATCCGTAAAGCGCGCGAACAGCAGGGAAAAAAAGCTGGAGAAAATGGAATTCATGGATAAGCCGGAAGAGGACCGCACGGATTTCCGACTGGAATTAGAGCCGCGCATCTTAAGCGGGAACGACGTGCTGCGGGTCGAGGGGCTGTCAAAATCCTTTCCTGGCCAACTGCTGTTCTCGGATCTGGGCTTTGAGATAAAGCGGGGGGAACGCGTGGCGCTGATCGGGGATAACGGGGCGGGGAAGACGACGATCTTAAAGATTATCAACGGGATGGCAGATGCGGATGCGGGGACGGTTAGGCTGGGCACGAACGTGCATGTCGGCTATTTTGACCAGGAGCATCAGATGCTCCATCCCCAAAAGGACTTGATGGCGGAAATCGCGGATGATTACCCGAAGCTGACGCAGACGGAGATCCGGAACGTCCTCGCGTCTTTTGCCTTTACCGGGGACGACGTGTTTAAGAAGATATCGGACTTAAGCGGCGGGGAACAGGGCCGGGCGGCGCTGGCCAAGCTCATGCTTTCCGAAGCGAATTTCCTGATCCTGGACGAGCCCACGAACCACTTGGACATCACGTCCAAGGAAATTTTGGAGCAAGCGCTGAACCGGTATTTAGGCACTGTCCTTTTCGTTTCCCACGACCGTTATTTCATCAACCGGACCGCGACGCGTATCTTGGAACTGTCGGGGAATGCCTTGACGAGCTACCTGGGGGATTATGACTATTATGTAAGGAAGCGCAAGGAGTTGCAGGAAGCTGCCGGGCAGGAAGCGCGGGATGTGGGGACGGCGACGCAAGAAAGCGAGTCAAAGCTGGCGTGGAAGCAGAAAAAAGAAGAGCAGGCAAGGCAGCGCAAGGCGGAGAATGACAGGAAGCGCGCCGAGGAGGCCATTGAGGGCAAGGAAGCCAGGATTAGGGAAATTGAGGCGGAGTTCTCGGATGGCGCGATCGCGACAGACGCCGCGAGGCTGCAGGAGCTCCAGCTGGAATACAACCGGGCGAAAGAGGAGTTAGACGCCCTCTATGAGAAGTGGAGCGAGCTGGTGGAGGACGGGGCATAGCGCGGCAATCCCGCGCGGGGCAAAGACCCTGGCCTGTGCGTCCGTAACGTAGCAAAAAGCAACGCAGTGATGCAGGATAAGAAGTGAAGTGATATCATGGCAAAGAAGAAAAACATGGATCATGGGTTTTATGCCCTGGCGCAAAGCAAGTCGCTCGCGCCATTGGTGCTGGATCAGAAATGGCATCACCTTTTTTCCACGGATGGGAAGTCTAAGGAGGTCCAGAAGCTGGAAAAGCGGGTCAACAAGCATTTGGCGAGGCAGGGGCATCTGAACCAGGAGTTAAAAGAACTCAAGGGATTGAAAAACAAGCTGATGAAAAATATCGTGGCAAATATGGACGAAGCCGGGAAGGAATCCCTGCGCCTTCAGGAAAACGGGAGGCTGATCACGGAAGTCAATGAACGGATGGATGCCTGCAGGAAGGAGTTGGACGAGCTCCAGGGCCAGCTGGCGGAGGATAACGGGAAACTGATGGCGGAGACGATGGAATATTGCTACGGGATCATGGGGAGCAACGAGGCGGAACGGGACGAGCTGGCCGCGTGGATTGCCAGGACCCGTGTCGAGCTGAAGAAAAAAATCGTGCGCAAGGAGGCCATTGAAGAAAAAAACAGGGAGATTTACGCCTACCTGCACGACATATTCGGCGCGCGCATCATAGAGGCGTTCGACCTAAAGTACGCGGATGAGTACCAGAACGATGGGAAGGGATGAGAAATGGAAATCCTAGTTGGCAGCGAGCAGATGAAGCGCTGCGACAAGAATACGATAGAGCATTTTAAGGTCCCGTCCCTGGTGCTGATGGAGCGAGCCGCGCTGGGCGTGGTTGAGGAGATAGAGGCGCGCCTTACGCCCATCCCCGGCAGAGCCGGGCGCAGGAGGGCGCTGTGTGCCTGCGGGCATGGGAACAATGGGGGAGACGGGGTCGCCGTCGCTAGGATGCTGTCCCTAAAGGGGTATGACGCGGCAATCGCCATGCCGCCGGGAAGGGATCGTGTTTCGGAGGAAACGGGCGCGCAGCTAGAGATTGCCTCCATGTATGGGATCCCGATCTTAGAGGGCATCCCGGAAGGGGAGGAGTACGATGTCATCGTCGACGCCCTGTTCGGGATTGGGCTTTCGCGCGATGTCGGGGGCGTTTACGGGGAGTTCCTTGCGCGGATGAACGAAAAAGGCGGGCTTAAGGTCGCGGTGGACATCCCCTCCGGCATCCACGCCGATTCGGGAGCGGTCATGGGAACCGCGTTCCGCGCGGACCTGACCGTCGTTTTCGCGTTCGCAAAGCCAGGGATCCTGCTGCATCCGGGCGCGGATTACGCGGGAGAAGTCCGCGTGAAGGACATCGGGATAAGCCGGGAGAGCTTTTTAGGCGAGGCGCCCACGATGTACCGGGCCACGGCGGAAGATCTTGAGAAGCTGCCAAAGCGGCGCAGCCGCACGAACAAGGGAAGCTATGGGAAGCTGCTCGTGGTTGCGGGGAAAAAAGACATGGCGGGAGCCGCCTACCTTTGCGGCAAGGCCGCCTATGCCGTAGGGACGGGAATGGTGAAGATCGTCACGCCCGAGGCGAACCGCGTCATCCTGCAGCAATTGCTTCCCGAAGCCATACTGGCCTCATACAAAGACGGGAAGCCCGGGAAAGAGGACGCGCAGGATAATTCCCCGCGCCGGAAATCCCGCAGGGAGAAGGAGATAATGGAAGAGTTGCTGCATGATTTGGGCGGATGGGCGGATGCCGTCGTGGCGGGGCCGGGCCTTGGGACAGGGAAAACCGCGCGGATGATGGTCCAGTCCGTGCTCGCGGATTCCCAGGTTCCCGTCGTCTTGGATGCGGATGGCCTCAATATCGTGGCGGAGAGCCCCGAGTGGCTAAAGCAATCCAAAGCGCCTGTGATCGTGACCCCGCATGTCGGGGAGATGTCGAGGCTCTTAAGGGAGGGAATCCCGACAATTCAGGACAGCCTGATCCCCTCCGCAAGGGATTTCGCCCGGAAATTCCATGTGACGTGCGTCCTAAAGGACGCGAGGACAGTCACGGCCTTGCCGGATGGGACGACGTACCTTAACACGAGCGGCAACAATGGGATGGCGGTGGCGGGATCCGGAGATACGCTCTCGGGGATCCTAGGAGGGCTTATCGCCCAAGGGATGGAACCGCCGCTGGCTGCGCCCATCGGCGTGTACTTGCATGGCGCGGCAGGCGACATTGCCGCGGGAAAGAGGGGGAAGCGCGCCTTGATGCCAGGGGATATCATCGAGGGGGCAGCTTGGCTGCTACGAGAAATGGAAGAGGGAAACGCGTCATGACGGCATATCGCAGGGCGCGCGCGGAAATTGACTTAGATGCGGTTACCCATAACGTAAGTCAAATGGAGCAGCTGCTTCCCGCAGGGACAAAGATCATGGCTGTCATAAAGACGGATGGCTATGGCCATGGCGCGGTCCCTATCGGCAGGGAATTGGAGCTGAAGGATTCCATATGGGGATACGCGACGGCCACGGCGGAAGAGGCGCTCATCCTGCGCCGTGCCGGGCTGGCTAAGCCGATCCTCGTGCTGGGCGCGACGTTTCCTGAGAATTATGCGGATTTGTCAAGGCTTGATATCCGTGCGGCGCTCTATTCCCTAGAGCAGGCGAGAGAAATGGAAGAGGCCGCGAAAAAATTGGGCAAGCCGATACGAGCGCATGTGAAGGTTGACACGGGCCTTAGCCGTCTTGGCTTCCAGGTATCAGAACGGGCCGCGGACGAGCTGGAGCAGATTTCCAGGATGGGGCACATCGCCCTGGAAGGGATCTTCACCCATTTTGCCAAAGCGGATGCGAAGGACAAGGGAATGGCGCGAAGGCAACTGGAGGAATTCGATAAGATGCGGGGACTCTTAAGGCAGCGCGGGATATCGTTCCCGATCTCGCATTGCGCGAATAGCGCCGCGATCCTGGACATGCCGGAAGCCGGCATGGACCTGGTCCGGGCGGGCATCAGCCTCTATGGGATGTGGCCGTCGGACGAGGTCCGAAAAGACCGCGCCAGACTGCGGCCCGCGCTCTCACTAAGAAGCTGCATCGTGTTCTTAAAAGACTTAGAGCCGGGAAGGACCATCAGCTATGGCGCGACGTATGAGACGGATTCCTGGCAAAAAATAGCCACGATCCCTATCGGGTACGGGGACGGGTACCCCAGAAGCCTCTCAAACCGCGGATATGTGCTAATCCGTGGGCAGAAAGCCCCGATCCGCGGGCGGATTTGCATGGATCAGCTCATGGTGGACGTCACGCGCATCGAGGGCGCCGCGGTGGGGGACGAGGTCACCTTGATCGGGAAAGACGGGGACGAGGAGATCACGGCGGAAGAGCTTGGGGATCTGTCCGGGCGGTTCAATTATGAGCTGGCCTGCGACCTGGGGAAGCGGATTCCCAGGGTTTACAAGAAAAACGGAAGGGTCGTGGGGACGAAAGATTATTTTGGGGAATCCACGTAAATCTTGACTATTTTTCGCGGAAATGTTATATTTCAGATGTTTGGGAAGCGCGGGGAGACGCGCGGGGAACGATAGGGAGAAGGAGTCTTAAGAATGGATGATGGGGATAGTCCTCTCATAGGGCTAGCGATATTTTGTATCCTGGCGGTAACGAATGGGATTTTATACGGGTTCTTGGCCGCGTTGAGCGAGATTACGGAGAATCAGGTGAGGAAGCGGGAGGAAGAGGGGAACAAGCATGCGGCTTGGCTGCTGGAAGTCATGGATTCCCCTTACCGGCTGCGGCACGCGATCCAGGTCCTGGTGACGCTCGTTGACGGGATTTTCGGGATTTCCCTCGTGGGCACCATGGGAAGGCAGCTCATACGGGGCTTCCTCCTGCAGGATTCCGCGCCTTTCCTAAGGGCGGTTTGCTACGCCGCGGCGATGCTCCTTGCCGTGTTCCTGTTCGCGTCCATCGGGATCATCGCCCCCCAGAAAGTTGCGGCCAGGCGGCCGGAATCATGGCTTTTCGCCCTGGCGGGGATTGTCCATTGGGCGACGCGTATCGTGAAGCCCTATTCTTACCTCGCGGAGCGGCTGTCGGATCTCGTGGCGAGGATCATGGGGATTGACCCGCATACCAGCTTCGACGACGTGACGGAAGAGGAGATCATCTCCATGGTGAAGGAGGGGCATGAGCAGGGTGTCCTGCAAGAG
This sequence comes from uncultured Eubacterium sp., assembly GCA_964580595.1. Classification (GTDB taxonomy): domain Bacteria; phylum Bacillota; class Clostridia; order Lachnospirales; family Lachnospiraceae; genus Petralouisia. Next base: position 88 of record CAZOLD010000081.1, on the reverse strand, counting down.
AGCGAGGCGGAGATGATACACAATATCTTTGCCTTTGACGAGAAAGAGGCCAAGGACATCATGACCCACCGCAAGCATGTGAAGGCGA
>CAZOLD010000080.1:6347-6754 GCA_964580595.1 uncultured Eubacterium sp. | reverse complement strand
CGCAGGATCGGGACGGGCATTTCAAGTTCGTCGCGGCGGAGGGGGTGAACGAGGACGGGCCGATTTTCACGTTCGGCGACACGAACATGAGGACGAGGTTCTCCTGCGGGGCGAGGGAGTTCTGCAACCGCTGGAGCGAGGCGGGCCCGACGCACCACATGGCGGCGGCCATCGGGAGGCATATCGGCACGATCGAGAAGGTCGCGAGAATTTTTGACGTGCCGATCGACATTATCACGAGGTAGGCAATTCGCGGGGGAGAATGCGTGAGGCGAGATGCCGGAAGCCGCAAGGCCCGCGCCAGGGGCGTGCCGGGGTAACGCGCCAAAGCAAGGGCTAGGTAGACGGCAGATGAAATAGAAAGGGGGATGGAGATTATGGAGCTATTGGAGGCGAAGTTCGTGTAA
>CAZOLD010000080.1:0-6337 GCA_964580595.1 uncultured Eubacterium sp. | reverse complement strand
CGCGCCAGGGGCGTTCCGGGTTAACGCGCCAATGTAATGACTGGCTGTCGTCAGGGAAAATAGAAAGGGGGATGGAGAGGATGGAGCTATTGGAGGCGAAGTTCGTGAAAGGCTTCTTGCGGATGTGCGACGACGGATGGGAGCAGGGATGGCACGAGAGGAACGGGGGCAACCTGTCTTACCGCGTGAGGCCGGAGGAGGTCGAGGAGGTCAGGGAGTGCCTTCGGGAGGATGGCGCCTGGGAGCCGATTGGGACGTCGGTGCCGGGGCTGGCCGGGGAGCATTTCCTTGTGACCGGGAGCGGGAAGTATTTCCGCAACGTGATGTCGGATCCGGAGGACAGCGTCTGCCTCATCGAGGTGGACGAAAGGGGGGAGACCTATCGGATCCGATGGGGCTTAGTGAACGGCGGGCGGCCGACGAGCGAGCTGCCAAGCCACCTGATGAACCATGAGGTGAAGAAGAGGGTGACGGATGGCGCGTACCGGGTGATCTACCATGCGCACACGACGAACGTGATCGCGCTGACCTTCGTGTTGCCGCTGAATGACGAGGTGTTCACGCGCGAGCTGTGGGAGATGGCGACGGAGTGCCCTGTCGTGTTCCCGTCCGGCGTCGGGGTGGTGCCGTGGATGGTGCCCGGGGGACGGGAAATCGCGGTGGCGACCAGCAGGCTGATGGAGCAGTATGACGTCGCGATCTGGGCGCATCACGGGATTTTCTGCTCCGGGGAGGACTTCGACCTGACCTTCGGGCTGGCGCATACCGTGGAGAAGTCCGCCGAGATCCTCGTGAAGACGCTTTCCATGAGGCCGGACAAGCTGCAGACGATCCAGCCGCAGGAGTTCCGGGACCTGGCGGAGGCGTTCCATGTCACGCTGCCGGAGAAATTCCTGTACGAGAAGCCGACGTGCCGCTAGGGCCGGATGCAAAAAAGCGGCGCCAAGCGCCGGAGGGCGGGAAGATCCGGGCGCCGGAAGCCGAGGCGTGCCGACGTGCCGCTAGGGCCGGATACAAAATGCGGCATCAAGCGCCGGAGCGCGGGAAGCTCCGGGCGCCGAGCGCCGGTTGCTGAGGCGTGCCGCAGCGCCGCTAGGGCCGGATGCAAAAATGCGGCGCCAAGTGCCGGAGGGCGGGAAGATCCGGGCGCCGGAAGCCGTGGCGTGCCGCAGCGCCGGAAGCGCAAGCCGCCCGCCAAGCCGCGATTTCGCTTGAAGATTCCCGTGCGTGGGAGTATAATGAGCCCTATGGGCGGAAATCCGCCAGTGCGTCGCATTCGGGACATTTGAGGGCATGCTGTGGCGGCGCGGAGCTCAAAATCAAAGGAAAAGGAGAGAGGAAGAATGAAGTATCAGAAGCTCTTTACCCCCGTGAAGGTGGGGAACGTCGTCCTGAAGAACCGCTACGCCATGGCCCCGATGGGCCCGCTGGGGCTGGCGGACGCGAACGGCGGCTGGAACCAGCGCGGCATCGACTACTACGTGGAGCGCGCCAAGGGAGGGACAGGCCTCATCATCACCGGCGTCACGTTCTTTGACCAGGTCGTGGAGAAGCAGGATCCGTCCACCGTCCCTAACCCCTTATTCAAGCCCGTGAACTTCGTCAAGACGAGCCGGGAGATGACGGAGCGCGTCCACGCCTACGGCGCGAAGATCTTCCTCCAGCTGTCCGCAGGGTTTGGCCGCGTGACGATCCCCACGAACGTGGGCGACATCCCGCCGATCGCGCCTTCCCCGATTCCGCACCGCTGGCTGGACAAGACCTGCCGTCCGATCACCGTCGACGAGATCCATGAGATCGTGAGGCAGTTCGGGGAGGCCGCGTTCCACGCCAAGAGGGCGGGGTTTGACGGCGTGCAGATCCACGCCGTGCACGAGGGGTACTTGATGGATCAGTTCGCGATTTCCATGTTCAACCAGCGCACGGACGAGTACGGCGGCTCCCTGGAGAATCGGCTGCGCTTCGCGAGGGAGACCGTGGAGGAGATCAAGAAGCGCTGCGGGGAGGATTTCCCGGTCACGCTGCGCTTCAGCGTGAAGAGCATGATCAAGGACTGGCGCGTGGGCGCGCTCCCGGGCGAGGAGTTCGAGGAGAAGGGGCGTGACACCGAGGAGGGCCTGGAGGCGGCAAGGCTTTTGGAGTCCTACGGGTATGACGCGCTGGACACGGACGTGGGAACCTATGACGCTTGGTGGTGGAACCATCCGCCAATGTATCAGGAGAAGGGCCTCTACCGCAAGTATTGCAGGATGGTGAAGGAGATCGTGAGCATCCCGGTCTTCTGCGCGGGGCGCATGGACGACCCGGACATGGCGCTGGAGGCCATCGAGAGCGGCGACTGCGACGTGATCGACTTAGGGCGCCCGCTGCTCGCGGATCCCGACTATTGCAACAAGCTCCGGGCCGGGAAGATCGGGCAGATCCGGCCTTGCATCTCCTGCCAGGAGGGCTGCATGGGGCGCGTCGCGGAGTACTCGCTCATCAACTGCGCGGTCAACCCGAGGGCGGCGAGGGAGCGCGTGACGGCGTACGAGCCGATCCTGCAGGCGAAATCCGTCATGATCGTCGGGGGCGGCGTCGCGGGCTGCGAGGCGGCGCGCGTGCTGGCTACCCGGGGGCATAAGCCGGTCATCTTCGAGAAGGGGGACCGCCTGGGCGGCAACCTGATCCCGGGCGGCGCGCCGGACTTCAAGAAGGACGACCTCGCGCTGGCGGACTGGTACGCGAGAGAGTTAGAGCGGCTAGGCGTCCCGGTGAATCTCCGCTGCTCCGTCGGGAAGGACGACATCCTGTCGGGGAGCTATGACGCCGTGATCATCGCGACGGGATCCACGCCGAAGGTGTTCTCGCTGGGCGACGACGACAAGGTATGCACGGCCGCGCAGGCGCTCCTTGGGGAAAAGGATCCGGGCGATTCGGCCGTCGTCGTCGGGGGCGGCCTGGTCGGCTGCGAGACTGCGCTGTGGCTTGCGCAGAAGGGGAAGAAGGTCACGGTCGTCGAGGCGATGGACAAGATCCTGGCGGTGAACGGGCCGCTGTGCCATGCGAACAAGGACATGCTGGAGGCTCTCCTGCCGTTCCACGGGGTTGACATCGTAACCGGGGCTAGGGTGAAGGAGTATCGGGACGGCGCGCTGTCCGTGGAGGTCAGCGGGGAGACGAGGAAGATCCCTTGCGATAGCGTGATCCTCTCCGTGGGCTACAAGGAGAACAGCTCGCTCTATGAGGAGGTTCAGTTCGACGTGCCGGAGATCTACCTGCTAGGCGACGCGAAGAAAGTGTCCAACATCATGTACGCCATCTGGGACGCGTTCGAGGTGGCGAACCATATCTGAGGATCCAAAGGATCCCACGGCTAGGGGCCGCTCTTTCTCTTGCGGGAGGGCGGCCCCTTGGCGTTAAGAGCGGATCTTGGGGCGGGCCAGGACCCTAATGGCGGTACCGCCGCCGCTTCGCGATAAGGAAAGCGGCAAAGAGCAGGGCCGCGATCCAAAAGACCATCGTCCGAAGGAAGGAGATCGCCGCAGAGATGAGGTCATCGCTCAGAGCCGTGAAGAAGCTCGAGGAGAAGATGGCGAACCCCATGAACGGGAAGGAGAGGGAGAACTCGCGGAAGCCGGATATCCATGCTCGCTCTCCTTCCCTTGGGAGGCTGTGCATTTTCCCGCGAACGCCCCAAGGCGGTTGAAAAAGAGGCATCTCGATGTTAGAATGGTAAATGGATGAGGCATCCCGGGGGCTTGTGGGATAGGGGAAAAAGTATTATGATGGAAATAGATGGGATCCGATCCGTCGCGAAATGGAGGAATCCGATATGAGGGAAGAAAGGCTGGCGCAGCTGAAGGAAACGATTGAAATCACTCGTGCGCTCATCACGATGGACATCTATTATTGCATTTATGACAAGGACTGCGTCGTGCGCTATATGTACCCGGAGGACGGGGATAAAGACGGCGTCTACGTGGGCGCCGTGTTCCATGACCCCACGGGGAAGCTGGAGGAGGTGATCGCCACGGGGAAGAGCGTGCACAACTTTCTCCCGATGGACCGGTTCGGCTTCGCGATGGAGGGGAACGTGGTGCCCGTGTTCGATGGGGGCGAGATCTGCGGGGCGATCACCACGGCCTACGTTCCGATCAACCAGCAGCAGCTGGCGGCCAGGGAGCTCGCGATGCAGTCCATCTACTACCTTATCCTGTCGGTCGGCTTGAAGAACAATCATTGCAACCGCCTCTACTTCAACTACGAGACGCTGCACTTCCCCACGGACGCGCAGCATTTCGACGACTTTTGCGAGAAGTCCATCCCGGATGTCCACCCGGAGGACGTCGACCGATTCCGGGAGTTCACGGACCTGGGCAAGGCGTGGGGGCGGCTGCAGTCCAAGAAGACGGTCGCGATGGAGTGCCGCCTCCTGGACAATTCGGGGGAGTACCGATGGACGGAGCTCATTTTCACGAGGATCGAGGAGCTCGAGGCAAACGGCGCGTACGACATGGGAATCTACATGGTTCGGGACATTCACGAGCGCAAGAGCAAGGAGCTTTCGATCCTGCAAAGAAACGAGGAGCTCATCGAGCAGCTGGAGAAGAAGAACACGCTCCTCTTTGAGCAGGGGATGACGGACGAGCTGACGAAGCTTTATAATAGAAAGGGCCTCGTGTGGATGGGCACGAGCCTGTTAAGGGACGCGAGGGAGGAGGGCCGTCACGTCTTCACGTTGGTGGCGGACCTGAACGGGCTGAAGTTTATCAACGACAGGTACGGCCATGAGGAGGGCGACAAGGCGATTTGCACGATCGCGGGGCTCCTTCGGGACTGCGCGCCGCCGTCCGCCATCGTGTGCCGGACGGGCGGGGACGAGTTCACGGTCATGGCGGCGCTCCCGGGGGACTCGCCGTTGCCGCGGGAGCTGGGGGAGAGGCTTTTGGGAAGGATGCGGGAGTACAACCTGGGAAGCGGCCTTCCCTATCGGGTCGAGGCCAGCTACGGATGGGACTTCCGGGACGCGAGGGAGATCGCCAGCCTGGACGACTGCGTCAACCTTGCGGACAAGAAGATGTATCTCATGAAGGGCGGTCGGTCGAGACAGGGGCATTTCTCCAACGAGGTGGAGAGCGAGCTGAGGCGGCGATTCGGCAACGCGAGGCAGAGCATCGTGCTCCTTAGCCGGGATCCCGCCGTGCGAAAGGAGGCCGTCCAGGCGTTCGGGGACGAGATCCCGATCATCGTCGCGCAGACCGAGGAGGAGGCTCTTGCGAAGCTGGAGGGGAGCGGCGAGACGCTGACCTTCCTGGTGGACGAGGATCTGGACGGGAAGGAAGGGCTGCCTCTTATCGGAAGCCTCTCCCCCTCCCTCCGAAAGAAGGCCATGGCGGTGCTCCTGGCGCGTGAGGAGGACGAGGAGAAGATCCGGCGCGCGTTCGAGCTAGGGTTCGACGACGTGATGCTGCGCCCGTTCGGCACGGCGCTGAACCGCTGCCGCCTGGCGCAGCTGCAGCGCGTGAATATCGCGAACCAGGCGCTGGGGTATCTGGTCGACGCGCACCGGAGCGGGAGGCCGTAGGGAGCTGAGGCGTGCCAGCCCAAAGGGGAGAGGCCGCAGGGAGCTGAGGCAAGCCAGCCCAAGAAAAAGGCCGGGCCCCTGGACTTGCGAGAAAGGAGAAGAGAGAGAGATGGCAAAGGAAAATGGGATTTCCAACGAGGTACTGACGGCGATACGGCATCGCAGCTCGGCAAGGGCGTACGCGAAGGAGCCGCTCGCGGGAGAGCAGCTGGACGCGATTCTCGCGGCAGGCCTGCAGGCGCCGACCGGGGCGAACCGAAAGGAGATCCACTTCACGGTGCTGAAGGGGAGCAATTCGATCCTGGAGGAGATCGACGCGGAGATGCGGAAGGGCTATCGTCAGGAGAGGCAGGCGCACAACTTCTTCTATGAGGCGCCGACGATGATCTTTTTGAGCGCGGAGGAGGGCTTCAAGTGGAGCGCGATCGATGCGGGGATTGCCGTGGAGAACATGGCGATCGCGGCGGAGAGCCTCGGGCTTGGGACACTCATCATCGGCTGCATCTACGACGCGATGAACGGGGAGAAGAAGGCGTATTTTTCCGAGAAGCTCGCGTTCCCGGAAGGGTGCTCTTTCCAGGTCGCCCTCGCGGTCGGCCACAAGACGGACGACAAGGCGCCGCACGACTACGACTTCGACAGTCAGATGACGATGCCAGAGGGCAGGCCCCTTATCTGGTGCGGGGGCACGCGTATCCCTTTGGCTTGTATGGGGGGATGAAAGATGAGCAAAGAGTATGACGTCGTGGCGATTGGCGAGATCTTGATGGA
>CAZOLD010000079.1:1867-6861 GCA_964580595.1 uncultured Eubacterium sp. | reverse complement strand
ACACGCTGGTATCCCGCAGTTTTGAAATCTGGATCAGATTGACTTTGTAATTGGGAACAAAGTCTCTCAGTTCCCGCGGGATACCCGTCTAAGTCAACCGGCTCTTCCTTGATTTGAACCGTGGCGCGCGGCTTCTCGATATTCATGACCGTCTCGAAAAGAATCCTTGAGCCGTCCTGTATGAACTGCCCCATGGAATGGAGATCCGTCGTCAAGTCCACTGCCGCCGGGAAAATCCCCTTCTGGTCTTTCCCTTCGCTTTCGCCATAGAGCTGCTTCCACCATTCCGCCACGTAATGAAGCCCGGGCTCGTAATTCGCCAGCACCTCCACTGCTTTGCCCTTCCTTAATAATATGTTGCGGATAGCCGCGTATTGCATCGCGTCATTCTCAGCAAAGGCATTGTTCCTTGCCCTCTCCCGGCCCGACGCCGCGCCCTCCATCAATTTGTCAATGTCCGCCCCGCTAACCGCGATCGGGAGCAGCCCAACCGCCGTCAGCACGGAAAAACGCCCGCCCACGTCGTCCGGAACGACGAAAGTCTCATACCCTTCCTCATCGGCAAGGTTCTTCAGCGCGCCGCGCGCCTTGTCCGTAGTGGCGTAAATCCTGCTTGCCGCGCCTTCTTTCCCATACTTCTTCTCCAAAATCTCCTTAAATACCCGGAACGCGATTGCCGGCTCCGTCGTGGTGCCGGACTTGGAAATCACATTAACCGAGAAATCCCTATCGCCAATGACGTCAATCAAGCCGGAAAGGTAAGTGCCGCTGATGCTGTTCCCCGCGAAATAAATCTCCGGCGCCTTGCGGACTTCCTTCGGGGCATTGTTATAGAAGCTATGGCCCAGGAACTCAATGGCCGCCCTTGCCCCCAAATAGGAACCGCCGATGCCAATGACGACCAATACCTCGGAATCGCCCTTAATCTTGTCCGCCGCCTTCTTGATCCGCGCAAATTCCTCTTTATCATAATCCACGGGCAGGTCCAGCCAGCCCAAAAAATCATTCCCGGCCCCCGTCTTCGACAGCAGCTGCCCCCTCGCGTCCTCCGCCAGCTTCGCCATGTAGGACACTTCCTCCTGGCTGATGAACGCGGAAGCTTTCCCATAATCAAACGTCACTTTTTGCATGTTCCCATCTCCTTTGAATATTCATAACTTACCTGGCCGACGACGCCCGGCGCGGAAACAATCCCGTGGCGCCACAGCCCTCCCACATGCCTAAAGTGTAGCAAATATAGCCTGTTTTATCAAGGAAAATTTGATGGCATTCCCGCTAAGGGTATAGTATAATGGTCAAGGCAGACTCCGGCCGGCAGCAAGCGTTTCCGGCCGATCCGGACATCCGCCGCACATGGAAGAATAGAGAAGAATGGAGAAAAATGAGAATATGAAGAAAATAATCTTGACAGGCGGGGGAACCGCCGGGCACGTCACCCCGAACATCGCCCTTCTCCCCCGGTTACGGGAACTTGGTTACGAAGTGCATTACATTGGATCTTATGAAGGGATTGAGCGGCAGCTGGCCACGCAATGCGGGCTCCCCTATTACGGGATTTCCTCCGGCAAGCTACGCCGCTATTTTGACTGGAGAAATTTCACCGACCCGGCAAAGGTCTTGAAAGGATACGCACAGGCGCGCAAAATCTTAAAGAAAATACAGCCGAATATCGTCTTTTCCAAGGGCGGCTTCGTCACCGTCCCCGTGGTCTTCGCGGCCAGGCGCTTGAAAATCCCCGTGATCATCCACGAATCGGACATGACGCCTGGCCTCGCGAACAAGCTCGCCATCCCGAACGCTAGCAAGGTCTGCTGCAGCTTCCCCGAAACATTGAAGTACCTCCCGGAAGGGAAGGCCGTTTGGACCGGCTCCCCAATCCGCGGCGAGCTGCTCTCCGGCGACAGGGAAGCCGGCCTGGCGCTCTGCCATTTCAGCGAAGGAAAGCCTGTCGTCATGGTGGTGGGCGGCAGCAGCGGCTCCCGGTTCATCAACGAGACCGTCCGCGCAAGCCTGCCGGAACTGCTCCCGGACTACCAGGTCGTCCATCTGTGCGGGAAGGGGAACCTGGACGAGTCCCTGCGCGATCTCGAAGGGTACGCGCAAATCGAATACGCGGGCCGGGAGATGCGCGACCTGTTCGCGGCGGCCGACGCCGTCGTCTCCCGGGCAGGGGCGAACGCCATCTTCGAGCTGCTCGCGCTACGCAAGCCCAACCTGCTGATCCCCCTCTCCGCGTCCGCAAGCCGCGGCGACCAGATCATGAATGCCCGTTCCTTTGAGCGGCAGGGCTTCAGCCTCGTCGCGGAGGAGGAAAATCTGGACAGCAAGTCCCTGACTGGCGCGATCCGCGAATTATTCCAAAACCGCGGCCGGTTCGTCGCGGCCATGGAGAAAAGCGAGCTGCCCGATTCCGTGGAAGCCATCACGCAGCTCATTGAGTCCGCCTGTGCTTAACGAGGCCCCGCCTATCCCTGAAGCTTGCGTTGGATTTCCGCAAGCTCCCCCTCGTCCAGATCCAGGTGGTTCCAGCACAGCTTGTCCTCATTCCCATCGCCCGCGTAACGCGGGATCAAGTGCATATGGAAATGGAAGACCGTCTGCCCCGCGACCTCCCCGTTATTCTGGACGACATTGAGCCCGTCGCATCCTAACGCTTCCGTCATGCGCGCCGCGAGTTTCTTCGCTAGAACCATCGCCCTCCCCGCCAATTCCTCCGGCATCTCATATAGGTTCGCATGGTGCTCCTTCGGGATGATCAAGGCGTGCCCCTTCGTCGCCGGGCTGATATCCAGGATCGCCCGGAACTCCTCATCCTCGTAAATCGTCTTGGACGGGATATCGCCCGCCGCAATCTTGCAGAAAATGCAATTTGAGTCCTTCATCTCTCCTGCCTCCTAAAAAATAAAAACCTGATCCAGCATCTTCAACGTCTTGAAATTCCCCTTCGCCGTCATTTCCCCTGTCATGAAGGCGCGCTGGAAGCTCATCTTCCCATGGAGGATGCTGTCCATGGTCTCTGGCTTCATCTTCGTGTATACATCCGCCTTTTCCCCTTGCCCATAATAAATCTTGGCGTCGTCATCCTTGATTTCCACGGTCAGGGGCTTCTTCTTCCCATCGATCATGAAGAGGTATGAGGCGGAAAAATCCACCTGCGGGACGAAATGCGCCTGCAGCTCCGTCACGTAGGCCATCTCCTCGTCCTTCTCTTTCTGCCCCAGCATATCGCGGAACATGTTGCTCAGCTCCTCGATGTCCTCCTTTTGCGTCTGCACGTAACGGTCGTCCGCCACATACCTGGAGAGCTGCTCGCTCTCCTGCGGCGTCAGGTCCAGCTGCTGCGTCTGCAGGATGGTCTGCTTCACCGCTTGGTTGCTGCTGGGGAGGCTCTTGAGCTTCTGCGAAATCGTGCGGTACAGGTTTTCCGCCTTTTTCTCGATAATCACGGTATAATCATGGTTCATCTCAAAGGAAACCATGTCCTCCACATAACCGCACAGCCCGCTGCAGGGCAGTCCCCCCAGGATCTCCCACGCGTTGGAAAGGGTCATCTCGCCCTCGCGCTCCCCGTAAGTCGTGGACATCACGATCGGCTGCATGTATGTCTCCGAAATCTTTTCCTTATCCCCATACAGCCAGCAGGCGTCCAGAAACTGCTGCATGTAACCGCCAATGCCCAGCCACTCTACCGTTGTTGCCAAAATAATCCCGTTCGCGTCCTTAATCGTCTGCGGCAGCGTGGAGATGCTGCTCTTGTGCTCGTAAATGTTGTACCGGTCCACCTCGACGCGGAGCTCCGACAGGACTTCTTGCATTTTATCGATCACATAGAGCGTGGGGTCGTCGAGCAAGCCCCGCCCCCCGTAATAAATATTCACTTTCATACCACGGCCTCCAAACATTGTTCCTAGTCGCGGCCATCCGCCGCACACAACTAGTATATAAATATTCGGAGATAAAATCAATCATTTTTCAACAAAACACGTATTCCTCAACGCCAAAGCGGATGCGGTCATCCCTGGAAAGCTCTTTTTTCTCATGGTATTCCAGCGCGACCTCGTTGAGCGTCGTCCCGTTCGTGGAATTCAAATCCTCGATATAATATGTCCCCCCATCTCTGTAAATCCTCGCGTGCAGGCGGCTGATCCCCTCCGCGTCGATGATCCCATCTGCCTGCTCCTTGTTTTTCCCCACCAGGAAGATATCTTTGTCAATCCGGATATCCGGGCATCCATTGCTCCCCCGATATACCAGCTTCCCTTGCGGCTCCACTTTGCGCAGGCACAGAATTTCCGTTTTCCCGCAGGAATCCATGCTCTCGGAAGCCTGCCCGCTGGATGGGACGCCAGGCATGTCGGTCCAGCCAAGATTTTCCCCTTCGGCATCCTTCGTCTGCCGAACGGTGCCTGTATCCCCTGTCCCGATTCCTAATCTGCCCCGTATGGCTTCCGCGAGCCCTTTCCCGGATCCGGCTTCTTTCCGCGATCCGTCCCTAGATCCGTGTCCCCATCCCTTGCCGGTTCCGCTTCCTTTCTCGGGTCCAGCCACGACCGGATCGTCCTTCCCTGCCCAGCTCCCCGACGTGCCGCTCTCCCATGGCATCGCCTCGCCCAGGTTCCCGTCCCCGGCATGGCTTCCCGCCGTGTCGCTCCCCTTATTCCTTCCCATTCCAATCCAGCCGCCCCCAGAACGGCTCCCTGGCATTTCGCTCTCCCATGGCATTGCCCCGCCTAGGTTCCCGTCCCCGGCATGGCTCCCTACCGTGTCGCTCTCCTTATTCCTTCCCATTCCAATCCAGCCGCGCCCAGAACGGCTTCCTAGCATTTCGCTCTCCCAAGCCACTGCCTCGCCTAGGTTCCCGTCCCCGGCTTGGCTCCCCGCCGTGTCGCTCCCCTTATTCCTTCCCATTCCAATCCCGCCGCGCCCAGAACGGCTCCCTGCCGTGTCGCTCTCCCATGGCCGCGCGAAAGATGGAATATCCTTCCCGGGCGCCG
>CAZOLD010000079.1:0-1767 GCA_964580595.1 uncultured Eubacterium sp. | reverse complement strand
GCCGTGTCGCTCTCCCATGGCCGCGCGAAAGATGGAATATCCTTCCCGGGCGCCGTCGCGACCGGATTCCTGCCCCGGTCCAAAAATCCTCCCACGGCTTCCTTCCCGGGCCGCGCCCCGGCCATGCCACCTGTCCCGATGCCCAATCTGCCCCGTATGGCTTCCGCGAGTCCCTTCCTGACCCCCGATTCTTTCCGCGATCCTTCTCCGGTTCCACGCCTCCATCCCTTGCCGGACCCGGTTCCTTTCGCGGGCCTTGCCATGGCGGGAATGCCCTTCCCCGCCCGGCTCCCCGGCATGCCGCTCTCCCCCGGCATTGCGCCGCCTGGGTTCCCGTCCCCGGCACGGCGCCCTTTTAGGAACCCAAACCCTTTTCCATGGCTTCCCTTGGCATCTTCCGATATCGCTTTCCCGTATTCCGTTTCTTCCCGTATTTCTAAGGGATCGCTTTCCCGGGCCGGGATCAGGGCGGGATCCCCTTCCCCCTCCCCCGGCTGCCGAAGCTTGTCATCCCTTAGCGCGACCCACAGGATTTCCTGTATGCTTGTATTCTCCCCCGCGCACATCTGGTAGACCTGATACCCCAAGTCCGTCGCCCTTTGATCCTTATGGTCCAGCTTCCTTAGCATTCCCTCCATGCATTCCCCGAAAGATTCCGCTAAGCTCTTTTCATAGAACGGCAAATACGGGAAACACAGGCTCCCATCGGCGAGGTTCACGTAGACGAACTCGGGCTTTAAGCAAATCCTTTCTTCCAGCAGCAAATATTCTGGCAAAATCCTGCATAACGCCTGTATGGAGCAAAGAAATTTGCGCAGCATCTCCTCCCCGATTTTTTTCCCGGACAGGTAATCATCCAGTTCCTGCTTCCCGCTTATCTCATAGCGGTAATTCCATTTCCCGTCCACCATCGTCATCTGCATCGGCAGCAGGCCCGGCACCTGATAGCTACCCAGCATCTGCAGCTCATAATCCTCTTTGGCCGCTTCCTTTGTCGCAATGCACATGAAGCTCTTATACAAGCTCCGCTGATACGTTATTTCCATACATACTTTCCCTCCCGTCATCTCTTGATTCCTTTCGCCCGCCATGATGCCGCGCCGGCGCCTTAGGGCCGGGTTCCCGGGCCGCGGGCGGGATGCCCCTACTTCCCCTCCAGCTTGCGGAAGCGCCCCGGCATGTCAAAGCTGTCCCATGTCCCCTGCTGCTCCTCTGCCGTCCCCACGTCCTGCCTGTACAAGGTTATCCCCGTGTCCATCACGAGGAAGAGGCAAAGCAGCGCGATTGGGATCACGAAAGCCGCTTCCACCGTGAAGCTGGCTCGCATCCTCCATCCGAAAGCCTTCTTTATCCCCCCTGCGGATGCCTCGCCTTTTCCCAATTTTTTCAAATGCCTCACCCCATCATCATCGTGACATAAGAAGCGAGCAGGAATGGGACAAATGCGATCTCATCTTTCCCCTTCTTTTTCTTGAGCAGAAGCATCCCAAGGGACCAGCAGGCCGCCAGGACAAGCGCCGTGAACAACAGCTGCAAATTTCCGGCGCCGCCTAAATATACTCCCGTCACGGCAAGCAAGATCCCGTCGCCCATCCCGATGCTCCCGCGGCTGGCATAGCTTAAGGCCATCGCCGCGATGCCCGGCAAAATCCCCGCCAGCATGCTGTATGCCGAGAACTCGGGGAACGCCAAATGCATCAGCACGCCTAAGACCCCAAATAACAGGACCGGAACCACCGCGATCTCTTTTTTCCGGATATCCTCCCA
>CAZOLD010000078.1:4182-6899 GCA_964580595.1 uncultured Eubacterium sp. | reverse complement strand
TTATAGGGAGATTTCAATCGTTTCAAATGCGCCTCGCCGTCCGTCAATCCCAGAACTGGAAATTCCTCCGGTCCATCGTGAAGTAGCGGTCATTTTCCGACATGCGCTTCGCGAGGTAGTATGAGACGAGGAACAGGACCGCGATGAACGCGAGGAACACCCATCCCGCGCTCTTTGACTGCATGGACGCGACGTAGTCGTACGCCCCGTGGATCAATGCCGGGACGAAGACGCTAAGGACGCGGAACAGCTTTGATTTCCCCTCATCCATCAGGTACGCGTACCCCCTGGAGCAGCCGTAGAACACGCCCATGAAGACGCCAAAGCAGGTGTGACCGGGGATGGCCGTGACCGCGCGCACCAGTGCCGTGGAGAAGCCGTAATGCAGGACGTAGCTGATATTCTCCCAGATGGCAAACCCAAGGGACGTGAAGACCGCGTACACCACGCCGTCATAAAGGCAGTTGAACTCCACCGAGTACCAGGACCGCCGCTTCATCATGAAATACTTGCATCCCTCTTCCGTGAACCCCACGATCCCGAAATAGAGGATGATATTGTATATCCTGGACCCCTCCGAAAAAAAGACGCCGAGCAGGAGGCTTAGGATCCTCTCGATCACCATCGCCAAAAGCGAGGCGAGGACGCCTCCCATCACCATGCTCCTCAGAAGCATGGGGCTCTCCTTGTCCAGCCTGTCCATCCTGTACACCTGCACCATGAGAAATATGGCGGGCGCGACGGCAGCGATAATCAACAGCCAGTTATACGTCAGAAACGGTGCCATAAGAAAATAAAACACTTTGCCTCACCTCCATATGCGGCCTTGCCGGAAACAGCGTCGCGGCAGCGCCATCGCGTCAGTCTCGCGAGGGCCGCGCGCTTCCCGGGGCCGCGTGCGCATCCTCCCCTAATCCTTGCCAAAAAGCTCGTCGATCACCCACACGCCGAAAAGGAAGCCGGCTATCTTCCCGACCACCTTGCAAATCCACACAAACAGGTAAAAAGGCCATGTGCACAGATACCACAGGAACTTCAGCATGACTGCCACCTCCTTCGCCCTCCGGGCCGCCTGGGCGCTCTCCGTTTCCCCGATTATACCCCGTCCGATGCCAACAGTCAATCTATCGCGGGAAAAGGGCATATGTTCCGTTGGCACCTGTCATCATGAAGGAAATCTGTGTGCTTGGGAAGGGTTTCGGCTTCTTCCCGTTATTTTTCCCACGAAACCCCCATGCCCCGCAAGCGGGGCACCACCATGGATGAAGGCCCACGGATCGCTCCGCCGCGGCCTTAGGGGGCCTCCGAAACATCCGCTTGCGAAAGGCGGCGGGATGTGGTATTGTATGGTTACGCCGAAAGAGGCGGCGGGATGCGGCATTGCATGGTTACGCCAAAAAGGCGGGGAAATGAGGCGCAAGGATCGCGCGGATGAGCGAAGGAAGAAAAGCCGCGCGGGCTCGCGCTCCGGAACCGGGACAGGAATGCGTGGAGGCAGGAATGCTAGGGGCGATTGTAGGAGATATCGTAGGCTCGGTCTACGAATGGGATAATATCAAGACGAAGGATTTCCCGTTGTTTCGGGAGGATTGCTTTTTCACGGACGACACGGTCATGACTTGCGCGGTCGCGGAGGCGGTCATGAACGGTGGGAAGAGGGACGACTTTATCGACGCCATGAAGAAATACGGGAGGATGTATCCGGATTGCGGATATGGCGGGAGGTTTCGGATGTGGGTCTCTTCGGACGACCGCGAGCCGTACCACAGCTACGGCAACGGCTCCGCCATGCGCGTCTCGCCGTGCGCCTGGGTGATGGACCGCGAATCTTACGGGAGGACGGGGCAATGGCCGAAGGAAGGGAGGGCCATGGCGCGCCGCTCCGCCGAGGTCACGCATGACCACCCGGAGGGCGTCAAGGGGGCGCTGGCGACAGCCGACGCCATCTTCCTTTGCCGCTGCTTCTCCGAGGGACATGCCGGCGGCGGCGCGGGGGATTCGTCCGGGGGACATGCCGCGGGGGATTCGTCCGGGGGACATGCCGCGGGGGATTCGCCCGGGGGACATGCCACGGGCGATCTGGCGGAATGCAAGAGGCGCGTCAAGGAGCACGTGGAGAAGGAATATGGATATGACCTTTCCCGCACGCTCGATGAGATCCGTCCTTTCTATCGATTCAACGAGACTTGCCAGGAGACGGTCCCGCAGGCCATCCTCGCGTTTTTGGAGAGCACGGGGTTTGAGGATGCCATACGGAACGCGATTTCCTTAGGGGGCGACAGCGATACCCTAGCGGCAATCACGGGCAGCATCGCGGAGGCGGCTTACGGCGTCCCTGAGCCGATCCGGGAGTCGGCCTGCTCCTACCTGGACGGCCCGCTTAAGGACGTGTTGGGGCGCTGGGAGGCGTTCCTGTCCGCGAGGTGAGACGCGGTTTCCGTTCCTAGGCAGGCCCGCGCGGGGCGAGGGCAATGCCACGCGGGGTCTTGGCGATCCCGCGCAGGGCCGGTGTTTTTCACGGCTCGGGAAACGGCGTCCTATGGATGCGCGGCTTGGGCCTGGGGTGCTTTCGCACGAGCTGGCATTTTACGGCACGGCGCGGATTCCGTCATGGGTGCGGGAAGCGGTGCCTTATGGATGCGGGATCTGTGCCTGGGACGCGCACGCGCGGGGATTGCGGTTTCGCGGGACGGCGGGATTCCGTCACGGGTGCGGGA
>CAZOLD010000078.1:0-4082 GCA_964580595.1 uncultured Eubacterium sp. | reverse complement strand
GGATGTGCGGCTTGGGTTCAGGACGCGCCCGCACGAGCTGGCATTTTACGGCGCGACTGGATTCCACCACGGGGCGGGAAGAGAGGCTTATGGTCACAGGCCTGCGCCCGCGGCGCGTTTGCGCTGGCGGGGGAAGGCTTCATGATAGTTTTCACGCCTAGGCCCCATCGGGGGTCTGGGGAGCGTAAGGCAAGGAGGATGATAGCATGAGAAACGGGAAAAAATGGATTGCTTTTCTGGTTGCGGGCGCGGTTGCGGCAAGCGGGCCGGCAACCCTGCCGGTGAGCGCGTACGGCGGTATTCCGAGGAAGGTGACGATCGTGAACGCGCATGAGCGGTCGATCAGCAAGAAGACGGTTTCCGTGGGCGAGAAATTCGAGCTGGAAGCGAACGTGAACCGGGGCGCGGAGGACGATTACCTCACATGGAAGATCATAAGCGGGAAGAAGGTCGTCCGGTTTGTCAGGAATGAGAAATACGGGGAAGACGCGGAGTTGGTTGCCAAGAAGGCAGGCACCGCGAAAGTCCAGGTCTACGCGAAAGGCAGGCACGGGAAGAACGTAAAGGACACGATCACGATCAAGGTGAAGAAGGCGTCCTCATCTGGCGGCAGGATTTACGCGAAGGAGGGGGAAACGGTTGAGTACGAGGAAGCGTACGATGATTTTGACCTGGAAGTGAGGAAGAGCAAGGCTTCCATCAAGGAAAGCCAGTTGCAATGGCACATCGGGGATCGGAACATCGTGGATTTCGCGGGGGGCCGCACGACGGGGCATGAGGTCGAGTTCTACGCGAAGCAGCCGGGCACGACGACAGTCACATGCAGATATGTGGTGAGCGGCAAGGAGATATCCTCCGTCACGTTTACCATTCACGTCACGCCATACTAGGAAAGCCACAGGGATAGCGCCGGCAGGGCCGCGCTATCCCTGTCATATGAAGATTGCGATGCTTTAAGGCCCGGGCCCGCGGCGCGTTCCCGCCGTCGGTTCGGGCTTGCGGCACGCCTGGGAGAGGCAGGGTTTTTGATGCGGGCAGCGGAATTATTAGGGAATTATGTGGAGCAATTTGGTCAGGATAGTCCCCAGAGGGGCCGGTGGATCCTGAAGACAGGATGGGAGCTGCAGGATTTGAAATACCGGATTTTGCCGGAGCACCAGCTGATGCCGGCGGACCGGTACTTGGCCAAGATGATGATGGACAGCATGCTAAAGCCGTTGAAGAAGCCGGAGGAGTCGGTGATCGTCAGCGTGTTCACGCCGTGCGAGCTGATGCAGGAGGTTGGCTTGAACCCTTATAACGTGGAGAGCTATTCCTGCTACCTTTCCGCGTCCTACGTGGAGAGGGAATGCCTGCAGCAGGCGGAGAACAGCGGCATTTCCGAGACTTTGTGCAGCTATCACAAGACGTTCTTGGGGGCGGCGGAGAAAGGGCTGCTCCCGAAGCCGCGGTGCGTGGTTTACACGAACCTGACCTGCGACGCCAACCTGGTCACCTTCCGGCGGATCGCGCAGCTGTTTGACGTGCCTTCTTTCGCCATCGACGTGCCCATGCAGCAGACGCGGGAAAACGTGGAATACGTGGCGGGGCAGCTAAGGGAGCTGGCCGGATTCCTGGAAAAGCACACGGGCAAGGCGGTGGGCGAGGAGAGCCTGAAGGAGCGCCTGAGGCGCAGCAGGCGCACGCTGGAGAATTACAGGCGCTTCCAGGAGCTGCGGGCCGGCAAGTTCGTCCCGTCCGATTTGGTGACGCCGCTGATCGCGGGGATCGCCAACAATATCCTCTTAGGGACCGCCGGGCATGAGAGGTATACGGAAATGCTCTTAGAAGACGTGGAGAAGGCCAGGCCGGCGTCCGGGAAGCGCATTTACTGGATGCATACGATTCCCTTCTGGTCCGACGCGGTCCGGGGCGTACTTTCCCTGCAGGAGGACGCCCAGATCGTGGGATGCGAGCTCGCGGAGCTAAGCTCGCCCGATTTTGACCCGGAGGAGCCTTACGAGGCCATGGCGACGAGGATGGTCTACAATTCCCTAAACGGCAGCATCCTGCGCCGGATCCAAGCGGGGATCGAGTCCGCCCGCCGGGCGGGGGCGGACGGCGTCGTCTGGTTCGACCATTGGGGATGCAAGCATACCCTGGGCGGTGCCCAGCTGGCGAAAAAGAAATTTGAGGAGCAGGGGATCCCCCTCTTAATTCTGGACGGGGACGGATGCGACCGGAGCCACGGCGGCGAAGGGCAGACGTCGACCAGGCTGGAGGCTTTCCTGGAAATGCTGTGACGGCGCGGCTGGAGGCACCGGGAGATCAACGCGGTTGGCGGGAGATGACGGGATGAACGGGAACCGAACATATTATGTCTGCAAATATACGCCTACGGAGCTGCTGGCGGCGTTCGGCGCGGAGTGCGCCAACCTGAACACCATGCCGGAGGGGTTTGAGCTGGCGGACCAGATCGCCCACCCGAACCTGTGCGGGTTTGGGAAGGCTTTATTAGAAGCGGTCATGCAAGGCCAGGTGAAGGAGCTTGTCCTGGTCAATTGCTGCGACACGATCCGGAGCGTGGCCGACGTGCTGGAGGACAGCGGCAGGCTGGATTTCTTGTACATGGTGGATGCCCTCCATTGCGACAGCGTCTGCGGCCGGGAGAGGATGGCGGCCCAGCTCATTGGGCTTGCCAGGGCATACGGCGAGTTTTCCGGCAGGAAATTCGACGCGAAGCTGTTCCGGGACGCGTTTTCCGCGCCGGAACGCGAGCCGGGGCCGTACCTCTCGGTGATGGGCGCGCGCATGGGCGCGGAGCTGTTCCGGATGGTGGAGGAGGCCATGCCGCTCCCCGTGCGGAACGACAGCTGCGTCCACAACCGGAGCGTGGGGGAGGCGCTACCGCCGGATGAGCTGCTGCGTCCCCTCTTTGATTTTTCGGGGGACGTGGGGAAGGGCACCGCGGATATCTTGGAATCCCCGGATTTTGAGCGGCTCATGGAATGGTATGCCGGGGAAATCCTAGGGCAGGTTCCGTGCATGAGAATGACGGACAACACGGGACGCAAGCGCCTTTACAACGACCCGGGACTGAGGGGGATTATTTACCATACCGTGAAATTCTGCGATTTCTACAGCTTCGAGTACGCGGAGCTTAAGAACCACGCGGGCGTGCCTCTTTTGAAGATCGAGTCGGATTATACGGTGCAGAGCAGCGGGCAGCTGCTGACTAGGCTGGAGGCGTTCGCGGAAAGCCTGCAGCCCGGGCAGGGCGAGGAGAAGGGGAAAAAGATGGGGAAAGGGTATTTTGTGGGAATCGATAGCGGGTCCACCAGCACGGACGTGGTGATCCTGAATAAGGAGAAAGAAATGGTGACGGGAATCATTTTGCCTACGGGGGCTGGCGCGGCCATCGGGGCGGAGCGCGCCTTAGAGGAGGCCATCGGGGAAGCGGGCCTTATGAGGGAGGACATCGACGCCATGGTGACCACGGGATACGGCAGGGGCGCCATCCAGGAAGGGGATAAGAGCATCACGGAGATTACCTGCCACGCCAGGGGCGCCCATTTCCTGGATCCGCAGGTGCGTACCGTAGTGGATATCGGGGGCCAGGACAGCAAGGTCATCCGCCTAGACGAGAACGGGGCCGTCGTGAATTTCGTCATGAACGACAAATGCGCCGCCGGCACGGGGCGTTTTTTGGAAATGATGGCAAGGACGATGGAAATGAGCCTGGAGGAGATGAGCGAGGCGGGGCTTTCCTATGATGAGGACATCACGATATCCAGCATGTGCACCGTGTTCGCGGAATCCGAGGTGGTCTCCCTCATCGCCCAGAACAAGGCCACCGACGACATCGTGCACGGCCTGAACAAGGCGGTGGCGTCGAAGACGGCGTCCTTAGCCAAGCGGGTGGGCGGAGAGGAGCCCTACATGATGACGGGGGGCGTGTCTAAGAACCGCGGCCTGGTGAAGGCCCTGGAAGAGAAGCTGGGCGCGAAGCTGGTCGTCAGCGACAAGGCGCAGCTGTGCGGCGCGTTAGGGGCCGCCCTGTTTGCGGCGGACATGGTGAGCGGGGTTTCCGGGTAGGAGCCGGG
>CAZOLD010000077.1:1396-7005 GCA_964580595.1 uncultured Eubacterium sp. | reverse complement strand
GCCGGTTTGGCAGATTACAAGGAATTAGAGGAGGGCGCGATGGCGGCTGGCTATGGAAGCACGATGGGTTGTGAGCTTTATGATATCGCAAAGACAAATGCCAATCTTGGCGAGTCAATAAGGGAAAGCTGTGATATTTTCCGTCTGGGCGAGCTTTTCTGCGGCCCGGGAGGCATTGCTTACGGCGCGATGAGATCCAAAAGCGATGACGGGAGATTGAGGGTAAGGCACGCGTGGGCAAATGATTATGACGAGGATACTTGCAAGACTTACACCAAAAATATTTGCCCGGATTCGCCCGAAACCGTCTTTTGCCGTGACGTTAGGGACCTGGATATTTCCGATTTGGGGGAGATTGACGCTTTTTGCTACGGTTTCCCGTGCAATAGCTTTTCCAACGTCGGGGAGCACAAGGGGTTTGCGAATGAAAAATTCGGGCAACTGTATTGGTATGGGATCGAGGTGTTGAGAACATACAGGCCCCAATGGTTTATCGCAGATAATGTCTCCGGCATTCGCTCGGCGGGTTCTAACGACTTTAAGGTTATTTTGGATGACATGAGATCCGCAGGCTATCATTTGAACGTGAATTTATACAAGGCGGAACTTTACGGCATCCCGCAGACGCGGCACAGGGTCATCATTGTCGGGATTCGCGACGATATCCCTATTGAATACCAAGTGCCGGACCCGTCGCAATATTCCGATTGCGATATTTCTTCAAAGACAGCCCTGTCGGGTATTCCGGCGCACGCGCCGAATCACGAGATCAGGAAGCTTAAGAAGGATGTCGTGCGCCGCCTCTCGCTGATTCGCCCCGGAGAAAACATATGGCAAGCAAGCGAACGCCTAGGCGAGGATTTCCCTCCCGAGCTTCTGATACATACCAAAACGAAAATCAGCCAGATATACAGAAAGCTAGATCCCGAAAAGCCGGCATATACCGTTACCGCCGCTGGAGGCGGAGGGACTCATATGTATCATTGGACAGACAGAGAGCTGACGAACCGCGAAAGGGCAAGGATACAGACTTTCCCGGATAATTTCGAGTTTGTGGGGAATTACGGCAGCGTCAGGAAGCAAATAGGGATGGCGGTGCCCTGCAGGCTATCGGAAATCGTGATTACCGCCATATTGAACAGTTTTGCGGGGATCGAGTATCCGCATGTCGCGCCGAACCTGGAGGGCTGAGAAATGATACCGAGCTATGATGACATTGGGAAAATGCCCACGTTCCTTTCCAAAGATTTTGACGAGCCTGTATTGTATGCCCCGGCGAGAGTGGAAAGCATGCACCCTTGTAATTCGCTTAAAATCATTACGGCTTTTACGGATTGTGACCGCATTTCTACCCATATGATAGAACTTCAAGAAGGGATGAATAAAAACAGGCTCGTGAAGGGAATTAAAGTTAGTCTGATTCTAGGCATGACAAAATCAAGCCTGTCTCGAAAGAAACATGAGGATATTTGCCGGCTCATAGGTTTTATCAACAATTCGCAGGGCATGCCAAAGCTAACCTGCCGTTACATATGCTCGGGAACTGAGGTCCATTCGAAAGTTTATCTTTGGGGATACCCCGATGATGCGAATCATGAAATGCCGTGGCGGGCATTTTGCGGTTCGCTGAACTATACGACAAACGCATTTTATAAGAGGCGCGAGAGTGTTTCCCTATGCGATCCATTGAGCGCATATCGGTATTATCAGGAATTATTGCCCGATACGGTTGATTGCTTCGACCCTTTGGCGAGCGAACGGTTAAAAAATGTCATCAATAATCCAAGCGCGGATGGCGAGGAGCCTGATAATTCAGAAAAAGACTATTTGCTATATGATAGCATGGAGCCCGTTGACACGTTGACCGTTTCCTTGTTGCGCGCGGATAGCAGAGACACGGGATATGGTTCCGGCATAAACTGGGGCATACGGAAAAACGGCACGAAAAGAAATCCTAACCAAGCATACATCCCGTATAATCAGCAGGATAAGAAAGAGGGCTTTTTCCCGGACAGGGCAAACCCCGATGATGAGAATTGCCCTATGTTCAAGGTGATAACCAAAGACTTTGGAGCATTCCATATGCGCATGGCGCAACAAGGGAATAAGGCGCTTCATAGCGTAGAAAGCAACGCGATATTAGGCGAATGGATAAGAAAAAGAATTAAGGCGCCATCCGGGGGATATATCACCAAACAGATGCTAGAGCTTTATGGAAAGACATATGTGACTTTTCGAAAGTATCCAGACGGCACATATTTGCTGGATTTTTAAGCGCTGGATTTTTGGATGGAAGGAACCTGCCGTGGGCACGCGGATCAGGGGGACGCGTCTAGCGCCAATCACGTTCACGGGATTCCGCGAATCCATGACAATAATTTTACAATAATCTTAAAATCCCCCCTCTCGGGGTGTGCTATGATATATGGCGGTGAATGCATTCACGCTCGATCATGAGGGGAGGGGGAAATCATGAAGGGACGTGCGAGGCGCAAGCCGCGGTTCTTTTTTGTCTTGCTGTTTTTGGGATGTATCTTTTTTGCTGTTGCGTTCATGGCCAGGACTTTCCACATCGGGGTCTTAGGGGAAGGGAAGCCTGCGGCCTCCGGGGAAGCGGGATCCGGGGTTTCCGGGGAAGGGGATTCCGGCGGCTCCGGGCCCGGGGAAGATTCGCCCGATGGGGCGGCGGATCGCGGCGCGGAAGCGGCTCCCGGCGCGGGGGCGGACCTTGAGGCGGGGGCGGATCCCTCCTGGGAATCGTCCGGCGATTTTGACGCGTTAGGCGTCCCGAATGAGATTTTGGAATTTGTCAAGAAATACCCGGAGGCAAGGCCCTTTGCGGAGAATTATCCGGATCGGGGCGGACAACCCGCCGAGATCGACCTGTCCGGGGAGGTCACGAAGGGGACCATCCTTCTGTTCATCCAGTGGGACGAGAGGTGGGCGTATGAATGGTACGTGGAGAATTTCTTGGGGGTGAACGGGTGCGGGCCTACCTGCCTCTCCATGGTCGTGTGCGGCCTGACCGGGGAAACGAAGTGGAATCCCGCGGAAGTCGCCAGGTTCTCGGAGGAATGGGGATATTATGAGGCGGGATTCGGCACCTCCTGGAAATTGATGACGGAGGGTGCGCCGCAGCTTGGCCTGGGGGTGGAGACCCTGCGCGTCAATGAGGAGAACATCCTGGGGAACCTTTCGGGGGAGGGGAAGGCGATTATCTGCTCCGTGCGCCCCGGGGATTTCACGTACACCGGCCATTTCATCGTGCTGACCGGCCTGGACGAAGAGGGGAACGTGACCATCAAAGACCCCAACAGCCCGAAAAACAGCGAGAAGCATTGGGCCGTGGACGAGCTGCTCCCGCAGATCCGGGGCATGTGGCTTTTCGAGGAGAAGGAAAAGCCGGAAGTGACATACCATATTGGGACATAGTTTTCCTCCCTTGACCTCCCGCGCGATATCGTGTATAACGGTATCAGACGCGGGAGGCGCGCTCTACGCTTCCCGCCCGGCAAAGGAAGGGGGCGGGCTGGGGATGGATTATTGGAACCTGTATAAGGACGTCTGGAATTTCCATAAGAAATACTCGAACGCGCGGGCGGACGACGCGTATTGGGAGGCCGTGGTGCGCGAGAGCGCGCGGATCGCGGAGAAATACGGGAAGGAGAGGTTCGCGCTGGATTTGCTGCTGGCCGTGACCGAGGAGCTAGAGCGCGCCGCCGCCTCCAAGGGGCGCTCGCCCGGCGGGGGCGCCGCCAAGGCGGGGAAGTGAGCGGCGCCCGCCCTTCGTCGTTTCACCTTCATTTCATCTTCATTTCATCTTCGCTCGCTTTCGCAGCGTGGGGTCTAAGATGCGCTTGCGGATGCGTAGGCTCTTGGGCGTCACCTCGAGGAGCTCGTCCGAGTCGATGAACTCCAGCGCCTGCTCCAGGCTCAGGACCTTAGGCGGCGTCAGGATCAGCGCCTCGTCCGCGCTGGAGGCGCGCGTGTTCGTCAGGTGCTTCCGCTTGCAGACGTTTAGCTCGATGTCTTCCGGCTTCCCGCATTGGCCGACGACCATGCCGCCGTAGACGCGCTCGCCCGGCCCGATGAAGAGCGTGCCGCGGTCCTGCGCGCTGAACAGGCCGTAGGTGACGGACTCCCCGGACTCGAACGCGATGAGGGACCCCTGCTTGCGGTAGGCGATGTCGCCCTTGTACGGCTCGTACCCGTTGAATATCGTGTTGATGATGCCGTTCCCCTTGGTGTCTGTCAGGAACTCCCCCCGGTAGCCGATGAGGCCGCGCGAGGGGATGTTGAATTCTAAGCGAGTGAACCCGCCGCTGATGGGGCTCATGTTGCGTAGCTCGCCCTTCCTCTGGCTCAGCTTCTCGATGACCGTCCCGGTGAACTCGTCCGGCACGTCGACGTAGGCCAGCTCCATCGGCTCGGTCTTTTTCCCGTTCTCGTCGGTATGGTAGAGCACTTCCGCCTTGCTCACGGCAAACTCATATCCCTCGCGCCGCATGTTCTCGATGAGGACGGACAAGTGGAGCTCGCCGCGCCCGGACACCTTCAGGCAGTCGGGGCTGTCCGTCTCCTCCACGCGCAGGGAGACGTCCGTGTTCAGCTCGCGGAAGAGGCGGTCGCGGATGTGCCGCGAAGTGACGTATTTCCCTTCCTGCCCCGCCAGCGGGCTGTCGTTCACCATGAAATTCATGGATATGGTGGGGTCGGAGATTTTCTGGAAATCAATCGCGGACGGGTTCTCGGGGGAGCAGATGGTGTCGCCGATATGGATGTCCGCGATGCCGGAAATGGCGACAATGGAGCCGATCCTCGCCTCCGCGACGTCCACTTTTTCCAGCCCGTCAAACTCATACAGCTTGCTGATGCGCACTTTCTTCTGTTTCCCCGGCTCGTGGTGGTTGACCACGACGGCGTCCTGGTTGATTTTGAGGCACCCGTTGTCGACTTTTCCCACGCCGATGCGCCCGACGTATTCGTTGTAGTCAATCGTGCTGATGAGGACCTGCGTGCTCGCGTCCGGGTCGCCCTCCGGCGCCGGGATGTACTCTAAGATGGTCTCGAACAGCGCCGTCATGTCCTTCTTCTCATCCTCTAAGTCCCTCACGGCATAGCCGTCCCGCGCGGAAGCGTAAATGAAGGGGCAGTCCAGCTGCTCGTCGGAGGCGTCTAAGTCCATGAACAGTTCCAGGACCTCGTCGATGACCTCGTCCGGCCTCGCCTCCGGGCGGTCGATCTTGTTGACGCAAACGATGACGGGGAGGTCCAGGGCCAAGGCCTTCATCAGGACGAATTTCGTCTGCGGCATCACGCCCTCGAACGCGTCCACCACGAGGACGACGCCGTTCACCATCTTCAGCACGCGCTCCACCTCGCCCCCGAAGTCCGCGTGCCCCGGCGTGTCGACGATGTTGATTTTCGTGCCCTTGTAAGTCACGGCGGTATTCTTTGAGAGGATGGTGATCCCGCGCTCCCGCTCTAAGTCGTTGGAATCCATGACGCGCTCCCGCACTTCCTGGTTGGCGCGGAACACGCCGCTTTGCTTGAGCATTTGGTCGACGAGGGTCGTCTTGCCGTGGTCGACGTGGGCGATGATGGCGATG
>CAZOLD010000077.1:0-1386 GCA_964580595.1 uncultured Eubacterium sp. | reverse complement strand
GGACTTCAGCTCCGGATGCGCCTGCGTCGCGATGAACCAGGGGTGGTCGGTGATCTCGATCATTTCCACGATCCTGCCGTCCGGGGACAGGCCGCAAAGCTTCATGCCGTGCTCCGAGAGGACGGAGCGGTAGTCGTTGTTCACTTCGTACCGGTGGCGGTGGCGCTCCTCGATCTTTTCCTTGCCGTAAACCTGGTAGGCCCTTGAGGTTCGGTCAAGGCAGCAGGGGTAGGAGCCTAGGCGCAGCGTCCCGCCGATGTCCTCCACGCCGTTCTGGTCGGGCATGAGCGCGATGACGGGGTGCGTGGTGTTCGGGTTCAGCTCCACGCTGTTCGCGTCGTGGAAGCCGCAGACGTCCCTCGCGTATTCGATGATGGCCACCTGCATCCCCAGGCAAAGCCCCAGGTAGGGGATCTTGTTCTCCCTGGCGTATCGGGCGGCCAGCACCATCCCCTCGACGCCGCGCGTGCCGAAGCCGCCGGGGACGATGATCCCCTGGGCGTTTTTCAGCGCCTCCCCGATATTTTCCTCGGTGAGCCGCTCGGAATCCACCCAATCCAGGTTCACGGTCGCGCGCTCGGCGATCCCGCCGTGCTTTAGCGCCTCCACGACGGAAATGTAGGCGTCGTGGAGCGCGGTGTATTTCCCGACGATCGCGATTTCCACTTCCTTGTCGGGGTGCCTAAGGGCGTCCACCATTTCGATCCAGTCGCTTAGGTCCGGCTCCGGGCATTCCAGGCGCAGGCACTCGCAGGCCACTTGCGCGAGATGCTCCTTCTCCATGGCGAGCGGCGCCTCGTACAGGTATTCCACGTCTAAGTTCTGCAGCACGCGGCTGTTTGGCACGTTGCAGAACAGGGCGATCTTGTCGCGGATGGCCTGGTCGATCCGGTGCTCGGAGCGGCACACGATGATGTCGGGCTGGATGCCCATGCCCTGCAGCTCCTTCACGCTCGCCTGCGTCGGCTTGGTCTTCATCTCGCCCGACGCCGTGATGTAGGGGATGAGCGTGACATGGATGATGATGGCGTTCTCATGGCCGATCTCATGCTGGAACTGGCGGATGGACTCCAAAAACGGCTGGCTCTCCATGTCGCCGACCGTGCCGCCGACCTCGATGATGGCGATGTGCGTCTCCTCCGTCGTGAAATTCCGGTAAAACCGGCTCTTGATCTCGTTCGTGATGTGGGGGATCACCTGCACCGTGCCCCCGCCGTAGTCGCCGCGCCGCTCCTTTTGCAGGACGGACCAATAGACTTTCCCGGTCGTCACGTTGGAATGCTTGCCCAGGTTCTCGTCGATGAACCGCTCGTAGTGCCCGAGGTCCAAGTCCGTCTCCGCGCCGTCGTCCGTCACGAAGACTTCCCCGTGCTGGATGGGATTCAT
>CAZOLD010000076.1:0-7087 GCA_964580595.1 uncultured Eubacterium sp. | reverse complement strand
AGTGATGCATGTAGCGCTTGTTCACCTCATTCTCGTCCAGGCCGTCAATGCGCTGCATGTCGGACAAGGGCGCTAACGTCACGACGTCGCAAATCTGCGTCTGCCCCCTCGTGAACATCGCGGAGCCATGGACGCGCGGGATGATGTCCACTTCCGCGGCCAACGGGCGGATCTCGTCTATGGCGCGCCCGTCCGGCCGCTTCCGGTCCTTCAAGATCATCTTGCGCACCGTTTTCTTCTGGTACTGGTAAATGGCGTCGTCTAAGAGGCTCAGCCATTCCTCGTTGCCGGAAAATCTCTCCTCCAGCTTCTCCGTGATTTTCCTGATGTTCGCCTCGCGCGCCTGCTTCTCGTCCGTAAATACGGCCTCTTCCATCTCCTTAGGCGGCACGATCTCCTGAATCGCCGCGAACAGCTCATCCGGGACGGCGCAGCTTGTGTACCCGTGCTTCGGCTTCCCTACCTTCTCGACAATCCCGTTGATGAAGGAGATAATCTCCTGGTTCACCCCGTGCGCCAGGTAAATGGCCTCGATCATCGTATCCTCCGGGATCTCGTTCGCCCCGGCCTCGATCATGATGACCTTCTCGCTCGTGGACGCCACGGTCAGGTTCAAGTCCCCGTTCTTCCATTGCTCCTGGGAGGGGTTTAAGACGAACTCCCCGCCCACCATGCCTACCTGCGTCATGGCGCAAGGCCCCGCGAACGGGATGTCCGAGATGCTCGCGGCTATGGCGGAGCCTAGCATCGCGACCAGCTCCGGCCGGCATTGCGGATCCACGCTCATGACCAGATTGTCCAGCGTCACGTCATTCCTGTAATCCTTCGGGAACAGGGGGCGCATCGGCCGGTCGATGACGCGCGACGTGAGGACCGCGTTCTCCGACGCCTTCCCCTCCCTCTTGTTGAACCCGCCGGGTATCTTCCCGACGGAATATAATTTCTCCTCATATTCCACGCTCAGCGGGAAAAAGTCAATCCCGTCCCTGGGCTTGTCCGACGCCGTCGCGGTAGACAGCACGACGGTATCCCCATAGCGCATGAAAGCCGCCCCGTTCGCCTGCGCGGCAACCCTTCCGATATCTACCCTCAGCGTCCTCCCCGCCAATTCCATCGTAAATTCTTCGTACATCTTGTGCTCCTTCTTACGCTCCTTCCTAACGAACCCAAACAATAACCAAATACCCCGTAGCAATCTACGGGGTATTCTGCCCTCATGACATGGGATGTCCGCCGCCCGCATCCAAACAACGTGGCAAACGCACATCCCAAAGCAATGAACCGTGCCAGGGGCTATTTGCGAAGCCCCAGCCGCTCGATGAGCGCACGGTATCTTCCAATATCCGATTTTCTCAAGTACGCGAGCATCCCCCGCCTCTGCCCTACCATCTTCAAGAGGCCGCGCCTGGAATGGTGGTCCTTCGGGTTCTTCCTCAGATGCTCCGTCAGCTCCTGGATCCTCGCGGTCAGGATCGCGACCTGAACCTCCGGCGATCCCGTGTCCCCGGGCGTCCTGCCGTATTCCGCGATGATCGCCTGCTTCTTTTCCTTCGATATCATGTGGTACCCTCCTTCGAAATGTATTACCGCCCCGGCTCACGCCCGTGGGATATTAAGCAACGGTCGGAGTGTCCGATTGCTGAATATGGGCTCCCCACCCCCAGCTGCCGCCCTGCCGCGGCGCCGCCGCAACCTATTGTATCACAGGCGTCCGGGGTTGTAAATAGGCAAACAAGCGCCTCCCTTAAGTCAGTCGCTGATGTACCTCCTCACGCAAATCGGCGTGCGGTAGAACGCGTTGGAAACCTTGATGCCTGTCTTCGCCGAGCTGGCGTGCACGACCTGCCCGTTCCCGATATACATCGCCACATGGCTGATGCTGCCGCCGCTCCCGTAGAAAAACAAGTCGCCCGGCTTCGCTTCCGAGGAATCGACCGCCCATCCGCATCCGGCCTGCGCGCTGGAGGAATGCGGCAGGTAGACGCCGTATTTCTCATAAATCCGCATCGTGAACCCGGAGCAGTCCACGCCGTTCGTGAGGCTCGTGCCGCCCCATACGTAACGGTTCCCCACGAACTGGCAGGCGTATTGCGTCATGTCCACGCGGACGTCGGAGATGCCCTCGCCGTAACGAACCTCCGTCATGGTCATCGCCTTGGCCAGCTGCTCGGAGATCTCCACGTATTCCCGCGCCACGTAGCACTCGTCGCCGTCAATATCCACCTTCACCCAATCGCCCATGTCCTCGATCACCGGGAGTTCCTCGCCCTCCGCGATCACGGTCCATATCGTGCAATCCGTGTTCGGCTCCACCCTGGCGTTTAAGGTCTGCGTTAGGGAAGTTGCCACGACGGACTTTACCTCCCTCGCCCTCTTCGCCGCCTTCTTCCCTGTCAGCAGGTACTCGCCCTTCACATATCCCGTCACCTTGCCGGATTGGATCTTGTACCAGCCGTTCTCTTCGGAGAGGATCTCGCATCCCGCGTCGACCGGAAGCTCCCCGACTAAGTCATACTCCTCCCCCGCGTTCTCGCGGATATTCAAGTGGTTCTCCACGTCCGCGATCCCTAAGTTCGTATACCCGCAGATCGTCTCATCTTCCGCCTGCTGTGCGGCCTCCCCGGAGCCCTGTCCCGCGTCCGCCTCTTCCGTGCCGGAATCCTTCTTCTCCTGCTTTGGCTCCGCCGCGTCCTGCCCAACCTGCGCCGCGTCCGCCCCCGAGAGGCTCGCGTCCTGCGCGCTGCTCGCTAAGCTGTCCCCTAACGCCGCCATGATCCCCGCGTCCACGTTGCCGGACGCCTCGGCCGAAACCTGCGGCATCCCGAGCGCGACCGCCCCGGCAATGCACCCTGCTGCTACTCTCTTGATTATATTCTTCATCTTGACCTCCCGATAACTCACCGTGAATGAAATTCCTGTCCCGTACCGCCGCGCCTCGCTTTCCGCGCGGCCTTTAGCATTATAACAACGGCGTTATCTTTTGTCAAGATTTTTGTAATAAGTTCGTAACATTTGTGTCAAGACTGCCGGCGGGCCTAGCCATTCTTCTTCATCGCCGCTAAGATTTTGTCCTTAAGCTCATGCGCCAAATCCTTCATGCGGCGGCTCGCGGACGCGGAGGTCAAGACGCTTGCTAAGAACCTTGACGCGAGGTCATATTTCCCGAAGTGGTAGGACATGCAGGCAAGCAGGTAATCCACCGTGCTCTCATCTAACCCGCACATCGGGAAATTCTCCTGGGAGATCGCCTTCGTGAACCCGTCATAGGCCTGCTGGTAGAACTCCTCCTCTTCCTTCTTGCACTCCTCTTTCGCCTTCTTCTCCTCGGGCGTCCCGTCCGGCATCGTCTCCGCCTTCCCCCGCAGCACCCAGGAGAGCTTCAGGCAGGTGTACGCCTTCTCGCTGGCCCTCGCGCGCTTGACGATATCGTTCGCCAAGGACAGCTTGTAGCGGTCAATCGCCATGTCATAGGTATAAAAGGACACCGGCTCCTGCTTTGTGCGCTTGAACTGCGCGGAAATCTGCTCCTTCACCAGCTTCGCCTGCGCCGGCATGATCTGGTCGAAGCTGCGGTTCATCGCCGTGTACCCGCAATTCGGGCAGGACGTGATGTCATACTTGAGCGTGTCCACATATTGGTACCGCGGCCTTAGGTCCCAGTCCGGCTCAAGCCTCCTTAACCTGCCGCTCTTTACGGCCTTGGTCTTGAAGACCTCGTCGCAAACCTTGCACCGCACCGTCTTCTCTAGCAGGAACTCCTCTTCCGCGGGCCCTTTCTCTTCCGGCTCCTTCGCCTCTTTTTCCTCCTCTTTCCCGTCGTTCCTCTCCGGGGCTTTCTTCTCCTCCTCGAACAAGTCGACAGAATTTGAAAAAGACAAGCCGAATTTCTCCAATCCCGAAAACAATCCCATTCCCTTTTCCTCCTCTACCTCTATCCCTCTAACCTACCCTTGCGCCGGCAGCTTGTATGAGCTCTTCAGCGACACGATGCGGTTGAACACCAGGGCGTCCGGCTTAGAATCCTTCGCGTCGGCGCAAAAATACCCCTGCCTTACGAACTGGTAGCTGTCATAAGGCCTCGCCTCCGCCAGCGCGGGCTCGGCGCGGCATCCTTTCCTGACTTTCAGGGAATCCGGGTTCAGGTTCAAGCTCCCGTCTTCCTTGTTGTACACGCCCTTTTCCTCATCCACCAGGTTCTCATACAGGCGCGCCTCGCATTCCACGGCATAAGGGACGGGCGCCCAATGGATCGTGCCCTTCACCTTGCGCCCTAAAAACCCGCTCCCGGCCTTCGTCTCCGGGTCATAGGTGCAATGCACTTCCGTGACGTTCCCGTCCTCGTCCTTGACGCATCCGGTGCATCTGACGAAATACGCGTGCATCAGGCGGACCTCATTCCCCGGGAAGAGGCGGAAATACTTCTTCGGCGGCTCTTCCATGAAGTCGTCGCGCTCGATGTATAGCTCCTTGCAGAACGGGATCCGGCGCGTCCCTAAGTCCTCGTTTTCCAGGTTATTCGCGGCCTCCAGGTACTCTACCTGCCCTTCCGGGTAATTGTCGATCACGAGCTTGACGGGGTCAAGCACCACCATCAGGCGGGACCGCTTCTGCTTTAAGTCCTCGCGGATGCAGTATTCTAGCATGGCATAATCCACGGAGCTGTTCGCCTTGGACACGCCGCACAAATCCACGAACCTCTGGATGGACTCCGGCGTGAAGCCGCGCCGCCGCAGCGCCGCTACCGTCACGAGCCTGGGGTCGTCCCAGCCGTCCACGATTTTCTCGTCCACGAGCTTCTTGATATAGCGCTTCCCGGTCACGACATTCGTAAGGTACAGCTTCGCGAACTCGATCTGCTTCGGCGGATGCTCGTACTCCAATTCCCGGACCACCCAGTCATACAAAGGCCGGTGGTCCTCAAATTCCAGCGTGCAGATGGAATGGGTAATCCCCTCGATGGCGTCCTCGATCGGATGCGCGAAATCGTACATCGGGTAAATGCACCATTCGTCTTTCGTATTGTGGTGGCTCATGTGCGCCACGCGGTAAAGGATCGGGTCGCGCATGTTGATGTTCGGCGAGGCCATGTCAATCCTCGCGCGGAGCACCTTCTCCCCGTCCCGGTATTTGCCGGCCTTCATCTCCTGAAACAGCCTGAGGTTCTCCTCCACGCCCCGCCCGGCGCTCGGATCCTCCCGCCCGGGCTCCGTCAAAGTGCCGCGGTACTCCCTGATCTGCTCGGCCGTCAGGTCGGAGACGTAGGCCTTGCCTTTCCGGATCAGCTTGAGTGCCGCCTCGTACATCTGCCCGAAATAATCCGACGCGAAATACAGGCAGTCCCCCCAGTCCGCCCCCAGCCAGCGGATATCCTCTAAGATCGAGTCCACGAACTCCGTCTTCTCCTTCGTGGGGTTCGTGTCGTCAAAGCGCATATGGAACTCGCCGTGGTACTCCCTGGCCAGGCCGTAATTTAAGAGGATGGACTTCGCGTGCCCGATGTGCAGATACCCATTGGGCTCCGGCGGGAAACGCGTCCTGACCGTCTCGCACCGGCCCTCTCTGATGTCCTCCTCTATCACTTGCTCAATGAAATTCTTAGAAACCGATTCCTTCTCCATTTGACAACGCTATCCTCTCTTGATATGCCGGTGCGTGAACAGATGGTCCTGGCAATATTCGTAATTCCCGTCGCATTTGCTGCAGAAACGGAACTCCAAGTCCGCGCCGTCCCGCTCCGTCCGCCCGCAGACGGCGCATTTATGCTTCGCCACCGCGTCGCTCTGGCGCATTTGCCGGCGGTATGCCTGCTTCCTGCGCACCTCGGACGGGGAAACCCGCTTGAAATTCCTCGTGCTTAGGAAAAACAGCAGGAAATTCATGAGGGACGACAGGATCGCCACGCGCCCCGCCATCCCGGAGGCGAGGAACGCGAACGCCATCCAGATCGCGTCGATAATCCCCAGCCACTTCGCCTTGATCGGCAGGAGGAAATACAGCCTGAACTCCACGTTCGGGAAAAGCACGGCAAAGGCCATGAACAGGGACATCGTGACATACTCCGTGCTGAAATAATACCCGATCCCGTCGACCGGGATCCCGGTCACCAGATAATAAATCCCATACAAGAGGAACGCGCCGATCACGGAACATAAAATCCCGCCGATCAGGTAAACGTTATACCGGAACGTGCCGATCGCCTGCTCGATGGACCTGCCGATGAAATAATAGCAGGAAAGCACGAAGATCAGGAACAGGATATTCACGCTGGGCGGGATCAGCAGCCAGGAAATCAGCCGCCAGATCTGCCCTTGCAGGATAAGCTTCGGCTCTAGCGTAAGCATCGCCTGCAGGTCCGGCATCGTGAACTGGATGATGAACCCCAGCACCCATGCCCCAATCAGCCAAAACGTCAGGTTCGGAATCGCGTATTTCCCAAATTTCCGCTCCATCTTGTTCAGAAAATTCATATCGCACCTCGTTCTCGCGCTTTTGACACTGTAATCAACATTATAGGTTTTCCCATTTGTTTTGTCAATGAAAGAGTTGAAAAATCGTGCCGTATCCACTATAATGGAGTGGCATTTGGGCGAAGTCCCAGGCATCGTGATAGGAATTGGGAGGCGTATGATTATGAAGCATAGGAACTTGCACAAGCTAGGCATTGACATCGGCTCGACTACGGTGAAGATCGCGGTTTTGGACGGGACGGGCCGGCTCGTTTTCTCGGATTACGAGCGGCATTTCGCCAACATACGCGAGACGCTCATCCACCTGCTCGCCCGGGCGAAGGTCAAGCTCGGGAACCTTTTCTTAGCTCCCGTGATCACCGGGTCCGGCGGGCTGTCCATCGCGAAAAGCCTAGGGATCCCCTTCGTGCAGGAGGTCATCTCCGTCGCGTCGGCCCTCCGGGAACGCGCGCCGGAGACGGACGTCGCGATCGAGCTGGGCGGGGAGGACGCCAAGATCATTTATTTCGAGGGCGGGAACGTGGATCAGCGCATGAACGGCATCTGCGCCGGGGGCACCGGCTCTTTCATCGACCAGATGGCCTCCCTCATCCAGACGGACGCCGCCGGTCTCAACGAAT
>CAZOLD010000075.1:0-7248 GCA_964580595.1 uncultured Eubacterium sp. | reverse complement strand
GCGGGGAGCCCGACGGGGACGAGGGCGAGATCGTCCGGAAGCTGGACCGTTTCCTCGCGCAGATCAAGGACGGGATCGTGGAGAGCGGCGAGCTCCCGCAGGAAAATACCTATGAGGAGCCGAGCCAGTTCTACATCGCTCCCGCCGGAGGGGGCGCCATCAACTACTTCAAGGCCTCCGTCTATTTCAGGCCGGACACGGAGATGTGCAACATCCGCGCCTATACTTCCGTTTACGCGCTCAAGGAAATCGTCGAGGACATGGAATACATGCCCGACGACATCATCAGCAACGAGGACAGCGCGAACGCGATCCTCGAGGATGGCTTCCATCTCCTGATCAAGTGCTCCTGCTCGAAGGATGACGTCGCTACCGCGATAGGGGACATATCCGGCATGGATCGGGTCGAGATCAGCGAGTGCACGGCGAAGGAGTTCGAGCTGGGCTTCCACGACGCGGACCCGGAGCCGATCGTGATCGATTTGGGCGACAAGGATAAGGCGAAAGATAAAGAAGAGAAGAAGGAGATGAAGAAGGATCCGGTCCCCGGCGATTACGTCGTCAAGGGCAAGGAGACCGGGAAAGGCAAGAAGCTGGCGAAGAACCAGCCCAGGGCGGGCGCGAAGCAGTCTTACATCAGCGTGAACATCGAGAAGATGGATTCCCTCATGGACATGATCGGCGAGCTCGTCATTTCCGAGGCCGTCGTGCTCCAGAACCCGGATCTCAAGGTTCCGGGCCTAGACCTTACGAATTTCCAGAAGGCGGCCAGCCAGCTGTCCAAGATAACGACGGAGCTGCAGGACGTGATCATGTCCATGCGCATGATGCCGCTTACCAACACGTTCCAGAAAATGAACCGTATCGTGTTCGACGTATCCAGGAAGCTGGGCAAGGACATCGGCCTGGAAGTCATCGGCGAGAATACGGAGGTGGACAAGAACATCATCGAGCATATCTCCGACCCCTTGATGCACCTCATCCGCAATTCCGTGGATCATGGGATCGAGTCCAAGGAGGAGCGCATCGCTGCGGGGAAGAACCCGCGCGGCAAGATTACGCTGCAGGCGAAGAACGAGGGCGGCAAGGTTTACGTGATTGTCAGTGACGACGGCAAGGGGTTGAACAAGCAGGTGATTTATGATAAGGCCAGGAAGAACGGCCTTGTCGGGGACCGGCCGATCACGGATTTCACGGACAAGGAGATTTACCAGTTCATCACGTACCCGGGATTCTCGACGAAAGAGCAGGTGACGGAATATTCCGGGCGCGGAGTGGGGATGGACGTCGTCGTGAAGAATATCCAGTCCATCGGCGGCAAGCTGGAAATCGACAGCATCGAGGGCGCGGGGTCTACGATGACGCTGAAAATCCCCCTAACCCTGGCCATCATCAACGGCATCGTCATGTTAGTCGGGAAATCGACTTTCGTCATCGAGACAAACGCGATCAAGGAGTTCGTGCGGTTCAGCAAGGACATGCTTGTCAAGGAGCCGGGCGGGGAGGAGTACATGATGCTGCGGGGGGAGTGCTACCCGTTCATCCGCCTGAACCAGAGGTTCCATTTGGACGCCGAGGACAGGGAGCCGAGCGAGGATCAGGGGATTGTCGTCGTGATGGAGCATGAGGATCAGTTCATCTGCGTCTACATCGACGAGCTGATCGGCGAGCAGGAGATCGTCGTGAAGCCGATCCCGTCCTACATCAAGAAAGTGCAGGGGCTTTCGGGATGCACGCAGTTAGGCGATGGGAGCATAGCCCTGATTTTGGACATTGCGGGGCTGATTTCAGGAATTGAAAGGAGATAGCCATGGCGGAAGAGAATTTGGAGGAGCTGGAGGCTCGGAAGGACGACTCCGAGGAAGACCCGCAGAAGGGGAAATTCATGACGTTCCAGGTCGGCGCGGAGCATTACGGGATTGAGATCCGCTATATCAACGAGATCATCAATAACATTCCGCCCATCACCGCGGTACCCGAGGTGGACGACTATATCAAGGGCCTTATCAATATCCGCGGGAAAATCGTGCCCGTGATTGACGTGAGGATAAGGTTCGGGCAGGAGCCGTTTGAATATACGGACCGCACCTGCGTCATCATCATCGAGGTGAAGGGCACCATGGTGGGCCTGATCGTCGAGAAGGTCGCGGAGGTCATTACGATTGAGGAGAAGGAGATTATCCCGCCGCCGTCCCTAAA
The DNA here is from genome assembly GCA_964580595.1 of uncultured Eubacterium sp. Taxonomy (GTDB): domain Bacteria; phylum Bacillota; class Clostridia; order Lachnospirales; family Lachnospiraceae; genus Petralouisia. Next base: position 5,049 of record CAZOLD010000075.1, on the reverse strand, counting down.
CCAGACGTCGAACGGGAAGGAAAAATACGTGTTCGGCATCGCGCGCGTGAATGACGAGGTGAACCTGCTATTGAATCCGGAACGGCTGATTGGCGAGGAGTCCGCTGAGTAGGCAGGGAAGCGGGCAGACAGGCTAAGGAGGAAAAGGAAATGTTTAAGAACATCAAGATGAAGTATCGTATTGTCGGGGCGTTTGTCCTGCTCTATGTCTTGCTCTCCATCATCGTGACGGCAAGTTTCTCTGCGTTAGAGCAGGCGAGGGCGGGCGAGCTGACGTCCGCGCAGATAGGGCAAGAGGAGATCTTGCTGATTGTCATCACGGCGATATCGGCAATCGTGAGCATCATTACCGCGGTCACGCTCACGCGCGACATCTCGCGGTCCATCGAGCTGCTCCGGGACGTCTCAAGGGAGCTGGCGAAGGGGAATACGGACGTCGAAATCCACAAGCACAGGAATGACGAGTTCGGGGAATTGCTAGACGACTTCCAGAGCATCGTCGACAATATCAGGTACCAGGGAGAGATCGCGGGCCAGATCGCGACGGGGGACTTGACGGCGGAGGTTAAGACGAACGGAGAGAAGGATGTCATGGGCAACGCCCTGGATAACCTGATCCGCGAGAACAACAAGATGCTTTCCGACATCAGGGAATCCACGATGCAGGTTACGGTCGGGGCGGACCAGGTGTCCGACGCCAGCCAGGCCTTAGCGCAGGGCGCCACGGAGCAGGCCAGCGCGACGCAGCAGATCAACGCTTCCATGAACGAGATTGCCGAGAAGACGAAAGTGAACGTGAACCAGATCAATTCGACGAACGAGCTGGTGGAGAGCATGGGCAAGGAAGCCGTCTTGATCAACGAGCATATGTCGGACATGATGAACGCGATGGCGGACATCAACGAGTCGTCCGAGAACATTTCCAAGATCATCAAGGTGATTGACGATATCGCGTTCCAGACAAACATCCTCGCCCTGAACGCGGCGGTAGAGGCGGCGCGGGCGGGCGTCCACGGAAAGGGGTTCGCCGTCGTGGCGGACGAGGTGAGGAACTTAGCGGGCAAGAGCGCGTCCGCCGCGAGCGAGACCGCCGGCATGATTGAGGATTCCATCCATAAGGTGCAGCTGGGCTCTAAGCTCGCGGAGGAGACAAACAGGGCTCTCTCGGACATCATGGAGAAGATCGAGCAGGTCGTCACGCTGATCCAGAACATCGCGACCGCCTCGAACGACCAGGCTACGGCGGTCACGCAGATTGACCAGGCCATCAGCCAGGTATCCCAGGTGACGCAGACCAATTCCGCTACCAGCGAGCAATGCGCGGCGGCCAGCGACGAGCTTTCCAACCAGGCGGCGACCTTGCGCGGCCTTGTGGGGAATTTCAAGCTAAAGGGCACCGAGGATTATGGCTTCTCCGCCGCGGCTTCCGGGAATGACGCTTACGCGGACAGCGAGGAAAACGAGAAAATCATTTCCCTGGACGGGGAATTCGGCAAATATTAAACGCGCGTAATGATCCCGGACGGGCCCGGAGTTTCCTGCCGAGGGTGCGGATTGGCCATGGGCCGTCTGGCCAGGCGCGGGCAGGCTTGCCGGGGCGGCGGGCCCGGTGCCTCCTGCCGAGGGTGGGGTTTGGCAATGGGCTGCCGGGCGGGCCGGGATAGGGGGAAGGTGGCTGCGATGGGCAAGGGATTGAGCAGGGTGCAGACGATCGCGATTGGCTTTTTGCTGATCATAGCGGTCGGGACAGTCCTGCTCATGCTCCCCGCCGCGTCCAAAAGCGGGGAGAGCGCGGGCCCGTTCTGCGCTCTCTTCACGTCCGTGAGCAGCACTTGCGTGACGGGGCTTGTGGTCGTGGACACCTACTCCGGATGGACGTATTTCGGGCAGGCCGTGATCCTCGCGCTGATCCAGGTAGGCGGCCTTGGGTTCATCACGGTCGGGGTGTTTTTCGCCACTTTCCTCAAGCGGCGCATCGGCTTAAAGGAGCGCAATTTAATCCAGGAGAGCATCAACACGCTGCAGATCGGCGGGACAGTGCGCTTAGTGCGCAAGGTTGTTTGCTATACGGCGATCTTCGAGGGCGTGGGCGCCCTGCTTTTCATGATCCGTTTCATACCGATGCTTGGGTGGGCGGAAGGGATTTGGTACGGGATCTTCCATTCGGTTTCCGCGTTTTGCAACGCGGGGTTTGACTTGATGGGGAGGTTTGAGCCTTACTCGTCCCTGACCCTGTTCTACGACGACGCATTGGTCAATCTCACCACCATGGCGCTGATCATCATAGGCGGCATCGGCTTCATTGTCTGGGATGACATTTCCAGGAACCGGTGGCATTTCAGGCGCTACATGCTGCATACGAAAATCGTGCTGTCCATGACGGCCGCCCTTGTCTTTGGCGGGGCGTTTTGCTTTTACCTGCTGGAACGGGACGGGCTTTTGGCGGGGATGGGCGCGAAGGGGCAGATCCTCTCTTCCCTCTTTGGCTCGGTGACGGCCAGGACGGCCGGATTCAACACGCTAGATACGGCGTCTTATTCCGAGGCGACCCGGCTGCTGAACGTGATTTTGATGTTTATCGGTGGCAGCCCGGGATCCACGGCCGGTGGCATCAAGACGACGACGATGGCGGTGATTTTGCTTTACGTCTGGGCGAACCTCAGGAACCAGCATGGCTTGAACGTGTTCGGGCGGCGGCTGGATGAGGATTCCATCAAGAAGGCGAGCACGGTGTTTTTCATCAACCTCCTGCTCGCGGCGTCCTGCGCGCTTGTGATGAGCGCGCTGGAATCCGGGATCGGGATGTCGGATATCTTCATGGAGGTCTTTTCCGCGGTCGGGACGGTAGGGATTTCCACAGGCATCACGAGGGATATTTCGCTGGCCTCAAAGTGCATCTTGATTTTGCTCATGTACTGCGGGAGGCTGGGGAGCATGTCATTTGTCTTGTTTTTCACGGAGAAAAAGAAGAGTCCCCCGGTCATGCAGCCGGTGGAGCGGATCACGATTGGGTAGGAGGGAAATGCCATGAAATCAATCCTGGTGATCGGGATGGGCAGGTTCGGGAAGCATCTGTGCGTGGACCTTGTGAAGCATGGGAATGACGTGATGGCGGTAGACTGGAACGAGGAGACCCTAGAGGACATCCTTCCCTTGCTCACGAGCGTGAAGATTGGGGATTGCACGAGGAAAGAAGTGCTAGAAAGCTTCGGCGTCAGGAATTTTGACATCTGCTTTGTCTGCATCGGCACGAATTTCCAGAGCAGCCTGGAGATCACCAGCCTCCTAAAGGATTTGGGCGCGCCCTACGTGATCAGCAAGGCCACGCGGGACATCCAGGCGAAGTTCCTGCTAAAGAACGGGGCGGACGAGGTCGTCTACCCGGACCGGGACAGCGCGAAGCGGATCGCGGCGAGGGTCAGCGCGAACCATGTTTACGATTATATCGAGATCGGGGGGTATTCCATCTCGGAAATACAGCCCTTGCCCGAATGGGTGGGGAAATCCATCAAGGAGCTGGATTTCCGCGCCAGGTATAAGGTAAACATCTTAGCGATCAAGGAGGATGGGAAGACGAAGCTGCTGCCGGACGCGGATTACGTGTTCACGGAAGGGGAGCACTTGATGGTGATCGGGGAAGAGGCGGACATCGGCCGCATCTTAAAGCAGCTGTAAGGCGGCGGGGAGGCAGGCATGCAAGTGATTTTGGATTGGGATGGGAGCGCCTTGCTCTTCATCCAAGAGTTCATAAGGCAGGATTGGCTAGACCCCATCGTGAAGTTCCTGACGCACTTAGGGGATGCGGGGTTCCTTTGGATCGTGCTTGCCGTGGCGCTGCTCATAAGCCGCAGGCAGCGGCAGGCGGGGGCGGCGGCGGCCATATCGCTGCTCATCGGCTTTGTCGTGACGAACCTGATCTTGAAGAACGCGGTGATGAGGCCAAGGCCTTATGACGTGGTCGAGGGCCTGCGCGCGCTCGTGACGGATCCTAGCTGGTCCTTCCCGTCCGGGCATGCCACGAGCTCGTTCGCCGCCGCCACCGCGCTATACATGAAGGCGCGTCCCCGCTGGGAGGGAGCGTGCGCGCTTGCCGTGGCGGCCTTGATTAGCCTTTCCAGGCTATATGTGGGGATCCATTACCCGACGGACGTCCTGTGCGGGGCCTTGATAGGCATTGCCGCGGCGGGATGCGCGGTTTTCCTCATGGGCCGCGTCCCGTGGGGGCGGGGAAGCCGGAATACAAAACAGAAAGAAGGAAACTGATATGCCGCAGGGAAATCCTAAGCCGGGCGAGCTGTACTTGCATTTCAAGCAGAAGCTCTACCAGGTCGTGACAGTCGCAGAACATACGGAGACAGGGGAGAAGCTGGTCGTTTACCAGGCGTTGTACGGCGCGTACCGCACCTACGCGCGGCCCATTTCCTCCTTTGTCAGCCAGGTCGACAGGAAGAAGTATCCGGACGCGAGGCAGAGGTTCCGGTTCCAGCTCGTGGAGAGGAAGGCTTCGGAAAGCCCCGCGCCTCCGGATAGAAGGGACGCGTCGCGCGGCCTCATGGAACCGGGCGCACAGGATCCCCTGGGGCAGGGAACACAGGAGGACGCGGGTGAGCAAGGCCATGAGGAATCTGGCGCGGGTGCGCAAGCTTCCGCGAAAATAGGGACGCGGGAGGGTGCGCAAGCTTCCGCGAAAATGGGGACGCGGGAGGACGCGCAAGTTTCCGTGAAGATGGAAAGGCAGGCTGGCGCGGGCGCGCAAGGTTTTGCGCAGGCGGGAAGCTGGGAGGATGCGGGCGCGCAGGATTCCCTAAGGCAGGGGACGCGGGAGGACGTGCGGTCCGGTTTCCGCGTTTTGCCCAGGAAGCCGGCGTCCCTGGGCGCGGCGAGACAGGAGGATATCGAGCGGACAAGGGAAGAGAAGATGATAGCTTTTTTGGATGCCGAGACCATGGAGGAAAAATACAATGTCCTGCTGGAAATGGAAGGGTGCATCACGGACCGCATGATCAACAACCTGGCCGTCGCGCTAGACGTCGTGGTCGGGGAGGGGCC
>CAZOLD010000074.1:0-7529 GCA_964580595.1 uncultured Eubacterium sp. | reverse complement strand
TTTACGACCGTTTCATTCAGTTCCTTTACCAAATTCGCGATTACGATTCCATCAAAAGCCATGGCCGTCCTCCCCTTTCAAAAGCGCTATTAAAAGCAGCCGGCAATGCGCGGCGTCACGGACATTGTATAACGAACCCGCCTCTTTTGGCAAGGGGCGGGGACGATTTCCATCGGCGAAAGGAAGGCGGCCCGCGCGGGCAGGTTGAATAATGCAAGGAGCTGTGGTATACTTCTATGGGCTTGGGGATGGGACGGGGAAGCGGGCCGGATATGATTCGCGGCAAGCCGGCGGGTACATTGCGGGATGATCACGGGAAAGGACGGACAGCGGATGAGCCTCATGGAAACAGAGCTTGATGTTGCTGCCGAGCATGTGTCGAACGTGTTCGGCCAGTTTGACGCTTACATGAAGAAAGTGGAGCGCGCCTTTGGCGTCACCGCCGTGATCCGGGAGGGCAAGATGAAGCTTGTGGGATCGGGTCTCGGCGTGAAGAGGGCTTCCAGCGTCTTTTCCCAGTTGCTTGGCCTCTCGGAACGGGGCCGGCAGATCACGGAACAGAATGTGGATTACGCCATCGCGCTGGCCATGGAGGAACAGGAGGGCGCGCTTTTGGAAATTGATGAGTCCGTGATTTGCCACACGGTCCATGGCAAGCCCATCAAGCCAAAGACGCTCGGGCAGAAAAGGTATGTCGACGAGATCAGGGACAAGATGATTGTCTTCGGCATCGGCCCCGCGGGAACGGGCAAGACGTATTTGGCGATGGCCATGGCGATTACGGCCTTCAAGAAGGAAGAGGTGGCCAGGATCATCTTGACGCGCCCCGCGATCGAGGCCGGGGAGAAGTTGGGTTTCCTGCCGGGCGACTTGCAGAGCAAGATCGATCCCTACCTTCGCCCGCTTTATGACGCCCTTTACCAAATCATGGGGATGGAAAGCTTCCAGAAGAACATGGAAAAGGGTTTGATAGAAGTCGCGCCGCTTGCCTACATGAGGGGGAGGACCTTAGACAACGCTTTCATCATCCTAGACGAGGCGCAGAACACGACGCCCGCGCAGATGAAGATGTTCCTCACGCGCATCGGGTTCGGGTCAAAGGTCGTCATAACCGGGGACGACACGCAAAAAGACCTTTCCCCGGGGAGCGTCTCTGGCCTGGACGTCGCCCTACGGGTGCTGCGGCCGGTGGAGGAGATCGGGATTTGTAGCCTGACCGGAAGCGACGTGGTGCGCCATCCGTTAGTTCAGAAAATCGTGAAGGCATACGAGGATTATGAGAAGAAAGAGACAAGAGAAAAAAACAGAGGAAGAGGTACGGCCCAAAAAGCGAAGAAGGCGAGGAGGTAGCCTCTTCGGCAAGATAGCGCTGGACTTGCTCATGGTGGCCAGCAGCGTCCTCGAATGCCTGGTTTTAGGATGGATTGGCGGGCAGGGGACGGCGCGGCTGATTGTCTTATCGGTGTTCGGGACGGTTTTTTGCGTGATGTTCCTGACCGGCGTGGAGCTGTACCATATGCAGGATGGGGCATTCAACGAGAAGGAGGCAAACAACAAGGTCTTTGCCCTATGGTATTGCGTGTTCTGCCTTTTCGCGATCCTGATAGTGTTCTTCCCGGAATTTGCGAGGCCGGTTCTTCTGCTAGGGCTTGGCATGTCGGTGGTGGCAAACCAATTTTTTGGCATGGTCGCGGGGATATTCCACGTATCGGCCTACGTGCTCTCCGGGGAAGGCGGCATGTTCCCTTTTCTCTGCTTCCTCTTCCTGCTGATGGGCGGGTGCATGGCGGCGTCCTTCTTCGAGAAGAGGGAAAACCTGGCATGGAAGGACATTTTTTTGTTCCTCTACTCTTTTTCCGTGGTTTTGGTGTTTTCCTATCTTCAGTCTGGAAAATTGGAGCAGGATATGTTAATCTATGGCTTGTGCAACGGGGTTTTCTCCTCGATAGGGGCGGATGCCCTGCACCGGAGCCTGTCTTCGAATATCCGTTATTCCCAGAAACGGATCCTGCAAAAGATCCTGAGGGATAACTTTGGGCTGGTCAGGGATATCCGCGCCTATTCCGCGGCGGATTACGAGCACGCGCGCAGGGTGTCTAAGATTGCGGAAGGATGCGCGAAAGTGATTGGCGCGGACGCGGAAGTCGCGGCTGCAGGGGGATTCTATTACCGGCTAGGCAGGATGATGGGGGAGCCGTACGTGGAAAACGGCGTCGCCCTTGCGGAAAGCAGCCATCTGCCGCAGGCGGTCATTGAAATCCTGGAGGAATACAATGGGGAAAAGAGAGCTCCCACGACGTTGGAGTCAGCCATCGTCCATATCGCGGACAGCATCGTGGCAAAATTCGATATCCTGGACAAGGAGACGCTCAAGAGCTCCTGGAACCATGATATCCTGGTATACCAGACCTTGAATGAGAATTCCGCCGCGGGGATTTATGACAAATCCGGGTTCAGCATGAATATGTTTTTGAAGATCCGGGATTACCTTATCAAGGAGGCGGAGCTATTTTGACAATATGGTTGGATGAGAGGGAGGGGGAGCCTTTCGGCTTCGACTGCCGCGCGCTCGCGGAGCGGGTCGTCCGCGCTGCCGCAGAAGCCGCGCATTTCCCCTATGAGGCGGAGGTCTCGCTGTCCTTAGTGGATGACGGGGAGATTCGCGCGCTCAACCGGCAATACCGGAATAATGACAGCGTGACGGACGTGCTGTCATTCCCGATGGTGGAGTTCCCTAAGCCTGGCGATTGCTCCGGGATCGAGGAGGGCGGCTTGGATTTCAACCCGGACACGGGGGAGGCGATGCTAGGGGACATCGTCATATGCGCCGGGAAGGCGAGGGAGCAGGCAAAGGACTACGGGCACAGCCAGGAGCGGGAAGTGGCGTTCCTCATCCTGCATGGCATGCTTCACCTTCTGGGGTATGACCATATGGAAGAAGGCGATGCCAGGCAGATGGAGGAAATGCAGCGGGAAATCCTTGCCCGCATTGGGATCCCGCGTTAAGCGGCGACTGGAGAAATGCCGCGTGGGCGGCGGATTGGAGTGTGACATGAGAAAGCGTTTGTTGAGGCTTCTTTTGGCGGCATGCGTGCTTGCGACAGCATTTGGATGCGGGAAGAAGGAAGAGGCGCCGGAAGAGCCGGCGAAGGAGGAAGAGCCGAAGGAGGAAGAGGTGGCGGAGGCGCCGGAGCCGGAAAAGGCGGAGCCTAAGGAGGAGGAGCCTGAGGATGCCGTGCCGAAGGGGAAGGCGAAGAGCTTCCTTACCGGGGAGTGGATCGACAAGAAGATCGCAAAGAAGAGACCTTTGGCCGTCATGATCGGGAACACGTCGGACGCGCTCCCGCAATTTGGGATCTCCTCCGCGGACGTGATTTACGAAGTCCCCGTGGAAGGGGCTTATACGCGCCTGATGGCGATTTTCCAGGATTATTCCGGGTTGGACAAGATTGGCTCGGTACGCAGCTGCCGCCATTATTTCATTTATTTCGCGAAAGAGTTCGACGCGATCTATGCGCATTTCGGGCAGGCGGCCTATGCCGAGCCGGTCCTCGCGCGGGATGACGTCCACAACCTAAGCGGGATGGACTCCGCCATCGAGTCCGTCATGTTTTACCGGGACAGCGAGAGGAAATCCCCTCATAACGCGTTCATCAGCGATGAGGGCATCGATGCCGGCATCAAGGAGAAGGGCTACCGCACGAAATTGGCGGACGGGTACGAGGGGCATTACAAATTCGCGGAAGACGACGCGCCCGTGCAGCTTTCGGACGGGGAGGACGCGCCAGTGGTCAGCCCCGGCTACTTCGTGAACAAGCCATGGTTTGTCTATGACAGCGGGGACGGCCTTTATTACCGCTACGAATTCAAGGATAAGCAGGTTGACGGAGCGAATGATAAGCAGCTTGCCGTGAAGAATATCCTGGTGCAGTATTGCGGATGGTCCAGCCTGGATGACAACGGGTATTTGGACATTGACACCACGTCCGGAGGGGACGGGTACTATATCACGAACGGGAAGATGGAGAAGGTTACCTGGAAGAAGGAGGGCGAGGATTCCCCCGCGCGGTATTATGACGAGTCCGGGGAGGAGATCACCCTAAACCAGGGGAAGACTTGGGTCTGCGTCGTGAGGGACACCTATAAGGAGCGCTTTGGCGTTTATGCGACGGAGGAGGAGCTTTCGGAAGCAAGGGCGGCCGAAGAAGAATAGGGGCGGGAGCCCGGATTGCGAATACGGGCAGAATTGCGAAAGCTACGCCGCAGCGGAGCAATCCGTAGGCTTTCATCCATGGTGGCGCCCCGCATGCGGGGCATAGGAGTTTTATGTCTAAGTCAGCGAAAAACGAATCCAACTTCCTGGTGCAGGGCTCTATCCTGGCGGTCGCGTCCATTCTCAGCCGTGTCATCGGGCTGGTATACCGGATCCCGCTCAAGGCAATCATCGGGGACATCGGGAACGACTATTACGGCACGGCGATGGAGATATACAGCATCCTGCTCTTAATCTCTTCCTACAGCCTGCCGGTTGCCGTCTCGAAGCTGGTATCGACTAGGATGGCGAAAGGCCAGCGGAAAAACGCGTACAGGATTTTCAAGGGGGCAATCGTGTTTGCCCTTGTTTCGGGAACCGCGGCGGGTCTTCTGGTTTATTTTGGGGCCGGCGCGATTACCTCTTACGTGGTGAAGACGCCCTTAAGCATTTTTGCCTTGCGCGTGCTCGCGCCGACGCTTTGCATCGTGGCGGTCCTAGGCGTCATCCGCGGGTTTTTCCAGGGCATGGGCACGATGATGCCTAGCGCGGCCTCCCAGCTCATCGAGCAGGTCGTGAATGCCGTCGTCAGCGTCTGGACGGCTTACATGCTGTTTCAATACGGCAAGAAAATCGGGGCGGTGCTTGGCAATCCTTCCACTTACGCGGAAGCTTACGGGGCGGCGGGCGGCACCATTGGCACGAGCGCGGGGGCCTTAGCGGGGCTTCTTTTCGTGTTGCTTGTCTTTTTCCTGTACCGTCCCGTATTCAAGCAAATGACGAGGAGGGACAGGAGCCGGAACCTTGAGAGTTACGGGACGATTTTTCGCGTGATCGCCATCACGGTCATCCCTGTGCTCCTTAGCACGACGATCTATAACATCACGTCCTTCCTTGACATGGGCGTGTTCAAGCAAATCGCGTCGCTGCAGGGGTATCAGCCTAAGGAATACAGCACGATGTGGGGAATTTACGTAGGGGAATATAAGGTCCTCATAAACGTGCCGATCGCGATCGCGTCCTCGCTTTCTACGTCTAGCGTGCCAAGCTTAGCGACGGCGTTCGCGGAAAGGGATATGCCGAAAGTCAGGAAGAAGGTGGCGTATTCCATCCGTTTCATCATGGTGATCGCCATCCCCTGCGCGGTTGGCATGGGCGTGCTTGCCTCCCCCATCCTGCAGCTTTTGTTCCACGATGGGCGGGATCTCCCGGCGCAGATGATGCGGCTTGGGGCCGTTTCCATCGTCTTCTATTCCCTGTCCACGTTAAGCAACGGCATCTTGCAGGGGATCAACCGGATGAACCTGCCGGTGCGGAACGCCCTGGTCACATTGGTGCTGCATATAGGGGTCCTGGTGACTTTGATGTACGCGTTTGACCAAAATATCTACGCCGTGATATGGGCGAACACCTTTTTCTCTTTCCTCATGTGCGTCCTCAATGGCTTGTCCATACGCAGGCACATAAGGTACCGGCAGGAGGTGCTGCGCACCTTCCTGATCCCTGGCCTGTCCGCGGGGCTCATGGGGCTTGTGGTCCATGTGGCCTATTCCCTGTTGATGCGGGCGGTAAAGAGCAACGCGGCCTGCGTCGTGGCCTCAATCGTGTTAGGCGCCTGCGTTTACTTCCTGATCCTGCTGCTCTTGCGCGGAATCCGGGAGGAAGAGTTAAGGAGTTACCCGATGGGCGGGACGCTCGTGCGCGTAGCCAAGAAGCTGCGACTGATGTAGGGTTGCCGCCGGCATCCCGCGGGATGCGCGGCCCCGGCGGGAAAGGAATCATAAGGAATCATATGGAACCGTTAGCGTTGAGCGATGAGATCCTATTAAGCGTGGAGAAGCCGGCCCGTTATATCGGCAATGAATACAACATGGTCCGAAAGGACCCGGGCAGGGTCTCCATCCGTTTTGCCATGTGTTTCCCCGACGTGTATGAGATTGGGATGTCGCATTTAGGGATACAGATCCTGTACGACATGTTAAACAAGCGGGAGGACGTGTATTGCGAGCGCGTGTATTCCCCGTGGCTGGATTTGCACAAGATCATGAAGGAAAGGGGCATCCCGCTCTTTACCCTGGAGACGCAAGATCCGGTGCGGGACATGGATTTTTTGGGCATTACCCTCCAGTATGAGATGTGCTATACGAACATCTTGCAGGTTTTGGACCTAAGCGGCATCCCTTTCCTGGCTTCTGAGCGGGGAGAGGACGTCCCCATCGTCATTGGCGGCGGGCCGTGCGCCTATAACCCCGAGCCTTTGGCGGATTTTTTTGATCTGTTCTATATCGGGGAAGGGGAAACCCGCTATGATGATTTGCTCGACTTGTATTTGCGCGTCAAGGCGCGAGGCGGGGGAAGGAAGGCGTTTTTGCGCGCGGCTTGCAAGATTCCGGGGATTTACGTGCCATCCCTTTATGAGGTTTCCTACGCGCCGGACGGGACGATCGCGTCCTTCGCGCCAAAATACGGGGATGTCCCCCCTGTCGTGAAAAAAGAAGTTGAGATGGATATGGCGGGCACCGTCTACCCGGATAAGCCCCTCGTGCCGTTCATCAAAGTGACGCAGGACAGGGTCGTCCTGGAGATCATGCGCGGCTGCATCCGCGGGTGCCGGTTCTGCCAGGCGGGGATGATTTACCGGCCCTTGCGGGAACGGGACTTAGATTGGCTGAAGGAGCGCGCGAGGGAGATGCTTTCCGAAACGGGGCATGACGAGATTTCCCTAAGCTCGCTAAGCTCTAGCGATTACAGCAGGCTGGGGGAGCTTTTGGATAGCCTCATGGAATACAAGGAGCAGGGCGTGAACATCTCGCTCCCTTCCCTGAGGATTGACGCTTTTTCCCTGGACGTGATGGGCAAAGTGCAGGATGTCCGGAAAAGCAGCCTGACCTTCGCGCCGGAGGCGGGCACGCAGCGGCTCCGGGACGTGATCAACAAGGGCCTTACGGAAGAGGACATCCTGCATGGCGCGGGGCTTGCGTTCCGGGGCGGCTGGCAGAAAGTGAAGCTATACTTCATGCTGGGCCTCCCCACGGAGACCGCCGAGGACCGAAGGGAAATCCCCCGCCTGGCCGACCGGATCGCGCGCCTGTATTACGAGATCCCGAAAGATAAGAGAAGAGGGAAATGCCAGATCACGATCAGCACTTCCTTTTTCGTGCCGAAGCCCTTCACGCCGTTCCAATGGGCAAAGATGCTCCCGAAAGAGGAATACCTCGCAAGGGCGAGGGAGGTCAATCTTGAGAAAAAGGAGCAGAGGAACCATAAGAGCATGAAG
>CAZOLD010000073.1:0-7551 GCA_964580595.1 uncultured Eubacterium sp. | reverse complement strand
GACGTTGCCGACGAAGACGGGAATTGAGCGGGATGGAGATCGGGAAGGTTCCGGAACGCGTGCTGAAGCGCGCCGTGTTAGCGCAGCTGCACGGGCGTCGGGATGAGGTATTGCTTGGCGCGGGCGTCGGGGAGGATTGCGCGGCCCTTAGGATTGCGGGGGACGAGGCGTTTGTCCTATCCGCCGACCCCGTCACGGTGGCCTTGTCCGATATCGGGCGCCTGGGCGTCCATGCCGCGCTAAACGATCTGGCGTCCTCCGGGGCGGAGCCGGTTGGTGTCCTCTTGACGCTCCTTTTGCCGGAAGGAAGTAGCGAGACAGAGCTGCGTGAGGTGATCAGGCAGGCGGAGTCCGCTTGCGAGGGCGCGGGTGCGCAGGTTTTGGGCGGGCACGCGGAAGTGACGGGCGCGGTGTGCCGGCCGTTGCTCACGGTATGCGGCGTAGGGAAGGCGAAGGCCGGGAAGCTGATCCCGACGGGAGGCGCCAGGCCGGGGGACGACATTATTGCCACCAAGTGGGCAGGGCTGGAGGGCACATCCATCCTGGCCAAGGAAAAAGAGCAGGAGCTGCTGACGCGCTATCCTGCTTTTTTGGTAGGGGAGGCAAAGCGGTTTGACCGGTACCTGTCCGTGATCCCGGAGGGCAGGATCGCGGCGGAAGCGGGCGCCCACGCGATGCACGACGCGGCGGAAGGCGGGATTTTCGGGGCGTTATGGGAAATGGCGGCGAGCTCGAAAGTCGGCCTGGAGATTGATTTGAAAAAAATACCCATAAGGCAGGAGACCGTGGAGGTTTGCGAGTTTTTCGGCCTGAACCCGTACGGGCTGGTCTCCGGCGGCTGCATGCTGGTGGCCGCCCGGGACGGGAACGGCCTGCTGCGGGAGCTAGGGCAGGCGGGGATCCCCGCGGCCGTCATCGGGAAGGCGCGGGAGGGCAATGACCGCGTCCTTTGGAACGGGGACGAGAAGCGGTTTTTGGAGCCGCCCAAGCCGGATGAGATACACAAAGTCATATGAGCGTACGGGCGCGTCTGGAGTGCAAGGCGCGGGCAAAAGAGCGCGAGCGCGCGGCGGGAGCGAGGCGCGGGCAAAAGAGCGTGAGCGGGCGGCGCGGCAAAAGAGCGAGAGCGCGAGGCGCGGGGAAAAAGCACGAGTGGGTAGCCCTGGAGCGTACGGCGAGGCCAAAAAGCGTGAGCGGGCGGCGGAAGCGCGGGGCCAGAGCTCGCGGCGAGGCAAAAAAGCACGAGCGCGGGGCATGGAAACGCGCGGGCGGCAGGGACGATATGGCAGGGCGTACGGGCGGCGAAGGGAACGCGGCAGGAGGTTCGAGATGGAGATAAGGGAAAAGATTTTATCGGCGATTGAGAAAAACAGCAGGATAGGCCTTGGCGACCTAGCGGTCATGTTAGGTGTGGAGGAAGACGACGTGGCGCGGGAGCTTGCCGCCTTAGAGGACGAGCACGTGATCTGCGGGTACCATACCTTGATTGACTGGGAGAAAACCAACATCGAGAAGGTCAACGCGCTCATTGAGGTGCACGTGGCGCCGCAGCGCGGGCGCGGCTTTGACCGCGTGGCGGAGCGGATTTACAATTACCCGGAGGTGAACGCCGTTTACCTGATTTCCGGGGGGTATGACCTGCTCGTGACGATTGAGGGGAGGACCTTGCGCGAGGTGGCGCAGTTCGTCTCGGACAAGCTCTCCACGCTGGAGTCCGTGCTGAGCACGAAGACGAATTTCATCCTGAAGAAATACAAGGACCATGGGACCGTCATCGCGAAGCCCCGGGATGACGAAAGGATGCTGGTGAGCTTATGAGGAATCCATTGTCCTCCCGGATTGCGGACATCCCGTTTTCCGGAATCCGGAAATTTTTCGATATCGCGGCGGAAATGACGGACGTGATCTCGCTCGGGGTGGGCGAGCCCGATTTCGACACGCCGTGGCATATCCGCGACGAGGGGATTTACACCCTGGAAAAAGGAAAGACGGCCTATACCTCGAACGCGGGGCTGAAAGAACTGAAAGTGGAGATCGCGAAGTACCTTCGCCGAAGGTTCCATGTCTCCTACGACTATGATACGGAAATGCTTATTACCGTGGGAGGGAGCGAGGCGATTGATTTGGCCATGCGGGCCATGTTAGATCCGGGGGACGAGGTCTTGATCCCGCAGCCAAGCTACGTTTCCTATTCGCCCTGCGCGGTATTGGCGAACGGGGTTCCCGTCGTGATTAATTTAAAGGCGGAAAACGACTTTCGGCTGACGGCGCGGGAGCTGCGCGAGGCGATCACGCCGGCGACGAAGATCCTGGTGCTGCCGTTCCCAAACAACCCGACGGGGGCCATCATGGAACGGAAGGATTTAGAGGAGATCGCAGAGGTCATAAAGGAGCACGACCTTTATGTCATCAGCGACGAGATTTACGCGGAGCTTACCTACTTAGAGGGGCAGGGCCACGTGTCGATCGCGTCGCTCCCCGGGATGCGCGAGCGGACGGTGCTCATCAACGGCTTTTCCAAGGCATATTCCATGACGGGGTGGCGGCTGGGATATGCCTGCGCGCCCGCGCCGATCTTAGAGCAGATGCTGAAAATCCATCAATACGCGATCATGTGCGCGCCGACGACGAGCCAATACGCCGCCGTGGAGGCGGTGCGCGGCGGGGACGGGGACGTGGCGAGGATGCGCGGGGAATACGACGCGCGCAGGAAGTATTTGATGCACAGGTTCCGCGAGATGGGGCTTCCTTGCTTCGAGCCTTTCGGCGCGTTCTACGCTTTCCCCTGCATAAGGGGATATGGCATGACCTCGGATGAGTTCGCGACGCGGCTCTTAAAGGAGGAAAAAGTGGTCGTCGTGCCGGGGACGGCGTTCGGGGAATGCGGGGAGGGCTTCCTGCGGGTTTCCTATGCCTGCTCCTTGGACAAATTAAAAGAGGCGCTAAGCCGGATCGAGAGTTTCCTCTTAAGGCTGCGGGACGGGGAGCCCGCGCCCGGGCGCGAGCAAGGTAGGGGACATGAATCTGATTGAGGCCGGGAAGTTGGTTTTTGAATATATCACGCGCGACAAGGACGGGAACGTGGACGGGATCATAAGGGCCTTAGACGGCGTGGACTTGCATATCGCGCAAGGGGACTTCGTCGCGATCTTAGGGGCGAACGGGTCCGGGAAGACCACGCTCGCGAAGCATTTAAACGCGCTGCTTGCCGCGGGGGAGGGCACGCTCTGGATTGACGGGAAGGACGCCGCGGACGCGGGGAATGCCTGGGATATCCGAAAAAGCGTGGGGATGGTGTTCCAGAACCCGGACGATCAGATCGTTGCCGGCGTCGTCGAGGAGGACGTCGCGTTTGGGCCTGAGAACTTGGGCGTCCCGCCGTTAGAGATCCTGACGCGCGTGTCGCGGGGGCTGCATGCCGTGGGGATGGAATCCTGCCGGAAGCGCTCGCCGAACCGCCTCTCCGGGGGGCAGAAGCAGCGCGTGGCGATTGCGGGCGTGCTGGCGATGGAGCCGAAATGCATCGTGCTAGATGAGCCGACGGCCATGTTAGACCCGTCCGGGCGCGAGGAGGTCCTTGCGGCGGCGGAAAGCCTGAACCGGGAGAAGGGCATTACCGTGATCCTCATTACCCACAGCATGGAGGAGGCGCTCCGCGCGGGATGGGTTTACGTGATGGACCAAGGCAGGATCGCCATGCAGGGGACGCCGCGCAAGGTGTTTTCCGACGCGGGGGAATTGAGGCGGCATCATTTGGACGTCCCGCGCATGGCCCTGCTGGCGGATGAGCTGCGGAAGGCCGGGGTGGGCCTGCCGGAGGGCATCCTGACGCGGCAGGAATTGTTGGAGGCCCTATGTCGATTATCTTAGATAAAGTTTATTATACCTATGACGAGAACACGGCCTTCGAGACGCGGGCGCTGACCAACGTCAGCGCCCAGATCGGGGACGGCGAGTTTGTCGGGATTATCGGGCACACGGGATCCGGGAAGTCCACCCTGGCGCTGCATCTAAACGGGCTTCTGAGGCCCACGTCCGGCGGGGTTTATTTCAACGGGCGGGACATCCATGAGGATGATTTTGACAGGAAGGGGCTGCGGGGGAAGGTCGGGCTGGTGTTCCAGTACCCGGAGCGGCAGCTGTTCGAGGCGACGGTGTTTGACGACGTCTGCTTCGGGCCGATGAATTTCGGGTACTCGAGCAAGGACGCGCAGCTGCTGGCATTCCGCGCGTTGCATAGCGTCGGGCTCCCGGAGGAGGATTGGTACCGCTCCCCTTTAGAACTCTCGGGCGGGCAGAAGCGCTTAGCGGCCATCGCGGGCGTTCTGGCGTCAAAGCCCGAGGTCCTAATCTTAGACGAGCCGGCCGCGGGCTTAGACCCCGAGGGGCGGGAGGGGATGTTTGGCCTGCTGGAGAGGCTGCATGAGGAAATGCGGATGACCATCGTCCTCCTCTCGCACAGCATGGAGGAAGTCGCCGAACGCGCGGGACGCCTCATCGTGATGGATCACGGGCGGGTGCTGCTAGACGGCGCGCCGTGCGAGGTTTTCTCGCATTTTGGGGAGCTGGAGCGCGCGGGGCTCTCCGCGCCGGAATTCGCTTACCTGATCCGGGATTTGCGGGAAAGGGGGTTCCCGGTCTCAGAGGGAGCGGTGACCCTAAGGGAAGCGCGGGACGACATTTTGCGGGCGCTAGGGATGCTTTGAGCGGGGCCTTGCGGGGAAATACGGAGGATGGGGAAGTGATTAGGGATCTAACAATCGGCCAATATTATCCAACGGATTCTGTGCTCCACCGCCTGGATCCCAGGGTAAAGCTGTTCGCTACCCTGGCCTACCTCGTGTCGCTGTTTTGCTTTCGGAACATGGCGGGGCTTGCGGCGGTTACCGCCTGCCTTATCCTCATCGTGCGCCTGTCGCGCGTCCCGTTCCGCTACATGGTGCGGGGGATGAGGGGCATTGCCGTGATTCTGGCCATGACGGCGGCGTTCCATTTGTTTTTGACCCCGGGGGAGCCGCTGGTATCGTTCTGGAAGCTGACGGTGACGAAAGAAGGCGCGAGGAACGCGTTTTTTTTGTCTGCCCGTTTGGCGTACATGGTCCTGGGAAGCTCGGTCCTGACGCTGACGACGACGCCGAACCAGCTGGCGGACGGGATGGAGAAGGCGCTGCGGCCTTTGGCCAAGCTTCGCGTCCCCGTGCATGAGATTGCCATGATGATGTCCATCGCGCTGCGCTTCATCCCGATTTTGACCGAGGAAATGGAGCGGATCCGGATGGCGCAGCTGGCGAGGGGGGCGGACTTGGAGAGCAGGAATTTGCGCAAGAAGGCAAAGGCGATGCTGCCGCTGCTCGTGCCGCTTTTCGTTTCCGCGTTCCGCCGCGCGGACGACCTCGCGCTGGCCATGGAGTCGAGGTGCTACCGCGGCGGGGGCGGGCGCACGAAAATGTATCCCTTGCGGTACCAGAGGAGGGATTACTTGGCATATCTCGCGGTCGCGGGCTACCTGGCCGTGACATTCCTGCTGCGCTAAAGGCGGGGCGGGCGAAGGGAGAGGGAGGCAGCGTGAGAAGGATACGGCTGGTAGTGGCGTACGAGGGCACGAATTACCACGGGTGGCAGGCGCAGCCCAACGGGATCACGGTGGAGGAGGTCCTAAACGGTGCCCTCTCAAGGCTTTTAGGCGAGGAGATCCGGGTGATCGGCGCGAGCCGCACGGATTCCGGCGTGCATTCCCTGGGAAATGTCGCCGTGTTTGACACGGAAACGAGGATCCCGCCGGATAAGATCTGCTACGCCGTCAACCAATGGCTTCCCGAGGATGTCGTGGTCCAAAGCTCCCGCGAGGTTCCCGCGGATTTCCACCCGCGCCGCTGCCGCAGCGAGAAGACATACGAATACCGCATCCTGAACCGGCAGGTTCCTGTCCCGACGTTGAGGCGGGACACGTATTTTTTCTACCGCGCGCTGGACGTGGGGCGGATGCGGGAAGCGGCGGGATATCTCGTGGGGCGGCATGATTTCAAGAGCTTCTGCACGGCAAAGGAGGGGGAGGAGGACACCGTGAGGGAAATCCTCTCCTGCACGGCGGAGCGGAGGGATGGGGACGTCCTGGCGATCCGCGTGACCGGCACGGGCTTTTTGTACCATATGGTCAGGATCATCGCGGGGACCTTGATCCAGGCGGGGACGGGGGAGATAGAGCCGGAGGATATGGCGGAGATTTTGCGGAAGCGGGACCGCGGCGCGGCGGGTCCCACCGCACCCGCGCACGGGCTGACGATGATGGGCATCCGTTACGAGGGGGAGCCGGGCGATCCCGCGTAGCGGGGCCGGAAGGAGAGGGAAGCATGAAGAAATTACCGTTCGTTGTCGCGATCCTCTGCGCGGTCGCGGCGCTATCCGGCTGCGTTTACCTGGGCGCGCGCTGCCAGGATTTGGAGGCGCGTTTTAAGGAAGGGGAGGAGGAACGGCTCCGGCTTTCTAAGGAGAATTCCGGACTGGAGGAAGAGCTGGAAAGCAGCGCCGGGGATTTGGCGGAGAGCCAGGCTGACTTAGAGGAAAAGGAAAGCTATATCGAGGGGCAGAAAGCGTATATTTCCGAGCTGTCAGAAGAGGTGCGTTCCCTTTCGGAAGACGCTGTCGACGGGGAGGGGGATGAGGAGGATGAGGGCATTTACGCCTATGGCGACGACCCCTACCCGGACCTGTACGCCGGCGGCGGGGAGGAGGAAGAGGAGGGGGAGAAGCGCGTCTACTTAACCTTTGACGACGGCCCGTCAGATTTAACGCCGAAAGTGCTGGATTTGCTGGACCAATACGGCGCGAAGGCCACTTTTTTCGTCGTGGCCAAGAACAACGAGGATTGCGCGCAATATTTATCCGAGATCGTGGAGCGCGGGCATACGCTGGCGCTGCATTCCTACAGCCATGACTATGGCTTGATTTACCAATCCGTGGATTCCTTCCTGTCCGATTATGAGAAGGTCTTTGACTGGGTGGTGGAGGAAACCGGCTATGCCCCCTCGCTGTTCCGTTTCCCGGGCGGGAGCAACAACGGGTCCTCCGACGTCGGGCATGCCATCATCGCGGAAATGGAGCGGCGGGGATTCGCTTATTTTGACTGGAACGTCAGCTCTGGCGACGGCAGCGAGCTCACCACCACGTCAAACATCATTGACAACATCTGCTCGAATGTGGGGAACGTGGACACGCCCATCGTGCTGATGCACGACGGGAAAGGGAAGGAGGCGACGCTCGACGCGCTGCCCTCCGTCCTTGAGTACCTGGATTCCCATGGATACACGTTCTGCGCCCTGGACGCTTCCGTGGAGCCGGCGCATTTCCGGTGACGGGAGCCCATCGCGCGGCGCCCGTGCCGGATGCTTGTGTACAGCAAAGAAGCACAACAAAGAAACTGATACAGGCAGTCGCCCGTGCTATTCCGAATATAACCCTTGATTTCTTCTGCTGACATTAAGCCATAATTATTTCGCTCGATCAATGTCGGGTGAGGCGTAGGCGCTCCGTCCTTGCCGTTTCCATTCCTTT
>CAZOLD010000072.1:6030-7587 GCA_964580595.1 uncultured Eubacterium sp. | reverse complement strand
TTTACTGGAAGGGAGAGCAGGAGGGGAAGATGTCTCCGGTGAAGCGTTCCATGAGGAAAATAATATTGGCCTTGCTTTTTGTCATCCTGTTTTGCGCATTGTACCTGGTTGCGGGGGTCATGATCTCTTACAGGCGCCAGCCGGCGGTCAGCCAGGAATACAAGGATCGTTTCCGCGTCGCGGACTGCTACTCGGATTCGCCCTCATGCGACAGGGCGTGCATCTTAGAGGACAATACGGACGCCTTGATGCAAAGGCTTAGGATGGTGGATCGGGCGCGGGAGAGGGTCATCCTCTCCACGTTCGAGTTCCGCTCGGACAAGAGCGGGAAGGACATGCTGGCGGCCTTGCTCGTGGCCGCGGAACGCGGCGTCAGCGTGAAGGTCATCGCGGACGGGATGCCGGCGCTCATGCAGATGGAGCGGAACGAATATTTCCACGCGCTGGCCTCCTTGGAAAATGTGGAGATCAAAATCTACAACAGGCTGAATTTCCTGATGCCTTGGAAGCTCATGGGGCGGCTCCATGACAAGTATCTGATTGCCGATGACGACGTGTATGTCCTGGGCGGCAGGAATACGTATGACTTTTTCCTGGGCGATAACGGGTATAAGAATTACGACAGGGACGTGCTGGTATATAGCAACGACCCGGGCAGCAAGGAGAGCTCCATCCACCAGCTGGAAAAGTATTTTGAGTCGATATGGGAATTAGACGCGAACACGACGATGAAGGCGCGGGACACGGAAGAGGTCGCGGCCGCGCGGGAAGAGCTGGAGGAACGGTACGAGAGGATTAAGAAAGAGTACCCCATCTTTGCGGAAGAGGCGGATTATGGGAAAATGACCTTTGCGGTGAATAAGATCACGCTCTTAGCCAACCCGACGCACGTGTACGCTAAGGAGCCCACGCTATTTTATTCCATGGCGGAGATCATGAAGCATTCCGGGAGCGGCAACATCACGATCCATACCCCCTACATCATTTGCAATGAGTGGATGTACGATTCTTTCCGGGAAATCTGCGAGAGCCACCCGGATACCGTGCTGATGACGAATTCCGCCGGAAATAACGGAAATCCTTTCGGCGCGTCGGATTACCTGCTGCACAAGGGCAGGCTCGTGGACACGGGGCTGCAGATTTACGAATACGAAGGCGGCGTGTCCTACCACGGGAAAAGCATCTCAATCGGGGACCGCATGTCGATCGTAGGGTCTTTCAACATGGACATGCGAAGCGTCTACCTGGATACGGAGCTGATGCTGGCCATCGACAGCGAGGGCGTGAACCGGCAGCTGAGGGAGCATATGGAGAAGTATGAGGAGACGACCGTGAAGGTCTTGGACGCGGAACATTATGAGGTCCCGGACAACGTGACGCGGCAGGATTTCAGCGAGGACAACCGTTGGAAGGTGAAGGTGCTGAAGCTTAAACTATTCAATTATTTCCGTTTCTTGATGTGAGGATTGCGTCCGAAAGGA
This sequence comes from uncultured Eubacterium sp., assembly GCA_964580595.1. Lineage (GTDB taxonomy): Bacteria > Bacillota > Clostridia > Lachnospirales > Lachnospiraceae > Petralouisia. Next base: position 6,106 of record CAZOLD010000072.1, on the reverse strand, counting down.
TGGCGGGAACGCGCGGGAGAGTTTCGCTGGATCGGGCGGCATGGTGCCTAGGAGCCGCGCGGGAAGGTTTCGCTGG
>CAZOLD010000072.1:0-5930 GCA_964580595.1 uncultured Eubacterium sp. | reverse complement strand
CCCATGGATGGGAGAGTGTGAGATGACGCAGCGGGAGCGCAGGGAATACTTAATCCGATACCTTTTAGGCGAGTCGCGGCAGTACAGGGGCTTGCGGGTCCCCGCCGGGGAGGCGGGGCAAAAGCAGCTGTTGCGCTCCTTGATGAACGTGCGTCCGCCCAAGCCTGTCGGGGCGGATTTCCTTTCCGTGCAGGATGAGTACCTGCGGGCGGAAATAGAGGAAAAGGGGATCACGGACCTCGCCGCCCTGGCGCCGGTGGAGGATGGGATTTACCTGTGGCAGGGCGACATCACCACGCTGCGCTGCGGGGCAATCGTCAACGCCGCAAACAGCGGGATGACCGGCTGCTACGTGCCGTGCCACGGCTGCATCGACAACGCCATACACACCTACGCGGGCGTCCAGCTCCGGTTAGAATGCGCGAGGCTGATGGCCGGGCAGGGGCATGAGGAGGAGACAGGGAAGGCGAAAATCACGCCCGCTTACAACCTCCCCTGCGACTGGGTGCTGCACACCGTAGGGCCGATCGTTTCCGGCGGCGTGACAGGGGACGATGAGGAGCAGCTGGCTTCCTGCTACCGGTCCTGCCTCGCGCTCGCGTCGCGAAACGGGATCCGCAGCGTCGCTTTTTGCTGTATTTCCACCGGGGAGTTCCATTTCCCGAACCGCCGCGCGGCGGAGATTGCCGTAAGGACGGTCCGGCAATGCAGGGAGGATATCGAGGTGATTTTCAATGTGTTCAAGGACGCTGACGCCGGGATCTACCGGGAATTGCTCAGATGAGGTCCGAAGGCTGAGGGAAGCCTTAGACGCGGCGGAGGCCGTGGTGATCGGCGCGGGGGCCGGGCTTTCCGCCGCGGCGGGATTCACGTATTCGGGGGAGCGGTTCGACAAGTATTTCCATGATTTCGCTGCCAAGTACCATTTCAAGGATATGTATTCCGGGGGCTTTTATCCCTATGGCACGCCGGAGGAATACTGGGCGTATTGGAGCCGCTACATTTACGCCAACCGCTATGAGGATGCGCCCAAGCCGGCGTACGCGCAGCTGCTTTCGCTGGTCCGGGGCAAGGATTATTTCGTGCTGACGACAAACGTCGACCATTGCTTCCAGAAGGCCGGGTTCGATAAGCGCAGGCTGTTCTATACGCAAGGGGATTACGGCCTGTGGCAGTGCTCCGTGCCCTGCCATGGCAAGACTTATGACAACGAGGCCGCCGTGATGGAAATGCTTGAGGCGCAGCGGGACATGAGGATACCGTCAAGGCTCATCCCCAAATGCCCGGAATGCGGCGCACCGATGGCGATGAACCTTAGGTCCGACGACAAATTCGTGGAGGACGAGGGCTGGCACCGGGCGGCGCGGCGATACGGGAGCTTCCTGCGCACGATCGAGGGGCGGCCCGTCCTGTTCCTGGAGCTCGGCGTCGGGTACAATACGCCAGGCATCATCAAATACCCGTTCTGGCAGATGACGGCGCAGAACCCTCTGGCGGCCTATGCCTGCGTCAACGACGGGGAGGCCGCCTGCCCGGACGAGATCGCGGACCGTTCCATTTGCGTGAACGCCGATATCGCCGCCGTCATCTCCGAGCTGGCTGAGGCGCGAAATGACACGGCATGATGTGGCGGCATCTGTCCAAAAAGGGATCCTCACATTCCCGCGATCTTCTCCTCCTGCCTCGCCTCCTCAAGCCGCCGGCTGAGGCGTCCGCGCGGCTGGATGCGGGATTTCCTCTCGATTTCATCCGCCGGCATTTGGCCCGCGGTCTCGTTCATGATTTTTTCTAAGCGCGGGTTGATGGAGGCGTTGCACTCGTTCTTCCTTCGGACTATCCCCGAGCATCCCACAGGCGAGATATATATCTCTTCTGGCGCGTCCGGCGAAATGATTTCCGGTAGCGCGCGAAACGTGCATTCTTCCGGGATTTCCGTGCAATTCAGCGAGCCGTCCCGCAGCGGGATCACGCCATCCCGCCCGAAATCGTAAAACCGCTCCCCGTTAGAAATCGGCTTTAGGTACGGCAGCAGCTCAAAGGCATGCTCCGCGAAGAACGTGCTGTCCAGGCTCTTGCTCGACAGCCGCTCCCCGATCCAGCGGACGACAGGGACGGCCCATGAATTTCCGATCGCCTGGTACCGGTTTGTCCTTGACGCGCCGGGAAGGTCCGTGTAACCATCCGGGAACCCCATCAGCCGCTCGCATTCCAACGGGGAAAAACGGCGCAAACGCCCGTCCTGGGCGACGAACAGGGAGCCGTTGAACGCGGCGGCGTTCCCGTTCCATTTCGTGCCGTACGCGGAATACAGGCAGTCGGAGTATTCCCGGAACACCTCGAAATCATGCCCGCCTTTTTTAAACGTCAGCTTCGCGGGAGGGTAGTCGGGGAAATCCTTCCCATGCGGCTCGAACAATACGGTTTCCGGATGAAAGTCTTTCCCGCCCGCGACCACGTAGAGCCGCCTGCGCTGCTGCGGCAAGCCGAAATATTTGGCGTCCAGGACGCGCCACGCGATATTGCGCCGTTTCCCTTCCACGTTTTCCCAAAAGACGACGCAGGGCTGCTTTCCCAGGCGCTCCCTGATCCTGTCGTTCGCCTCAATGATGTCAACGAGCTTCAGCGTCAAGTTCCCGCGCGAATCGTTCAGCCCATTCTTCCCGCCAGCCATCGAGAACGCCTGGCAAGGCGTCCCCCCGCAGATGAGATCCGGAGCCGCCGCCAGGCCCTGCCCTATCAAGAGGGGGATACGACCCATGTCGCCAAGGTTAGGGACGTCGGGAAATTTTTCCTCCAGTACCCGCGAAGGGAAGGCCGCTGTCTCGGAAAACCATTGGAAAGAAAGCCCTAATGGGTTCCATGCGACGGAGGCCGCCTCGATTCCGGAGCAGACGCTCCCAACCGTCTTAAGCATATGGGCCATCATCCTTTCTCTCGAGGGAAAATACCATTTGATTCCAAAGAAGTCACCACTTTAAATACCTTAGGAAACGGAAAAAGCCGGCCCCGAAGGGCCGGCCGCCGCGCTTTCTCAGCCCGCGCGGGAGAGGCCGGCGGCAAGCTCGCCCTGCCGCGCGTCGATCACGATCGTGTCCCCCGCCCGCACTTCGTCCGCTAGGATCATCTTCGCGGAAAGCGTCTCCACGGTTTTTTGCAAATATCGTTTCAGTGGCCGCGCCCCGTAGACGGGGTCGTAGCTGTGGCTGATGACGAAATCACTCGCCTCCGGCGTGAGCTCCACGGAAATCTCGCGGTCCGCCAGGCGCTTGTTCAGGTCCGCCATCTGGAGGGTTATGATGTTCCCGATGTCCTGCCTCGTCAAAGGCTTGAACAGGATGATCTCGTCCAGCCGGTTCAGGAATTCCGGGCGGAAGCTCGCGCGCAGCTCGCCCATCACGGCCTCCTCGCACTCCGGGCGGATTTCCCCATCCTCGTTGATGCCCTCAAGCAAGTGGGCGGACCCTAGGTTTGACGTCATGATGAGGATCGTGTTCTTGAAGTCCACCGTGCGCCCCTGGGAATCCGTGATCCGCCCGTCGTCTAAGACTTGCAGCAGCACGTTGAAGACGTCCGGGTGCGCTTTCTCGATTTCGTCAAAAAGCACGACGGAATACGGCTTCCGGCGCACGGCCTCCGTCAGCTGGCCGCCCTCCTCGTATCCCACGTATCCGGGAGGCGCCCCGATGAGGCGGGACACCGAGTATTTCTCCATGTACTCGCTCATGTCGATCCGGACCATGTTGTTCTCGTCGTCAAAGAGGCACGCGGCAAGCGATTTCGCAAGCTCGGTCTTGCCAACGCCCGTCGGGCCTAAGAACAGGAAGGACCCAATGGGCTTGCCCGGATCCTTGATGCCCGCTTTGGAGCGGATGATCGCCTCCGTCACCTTGCGGACGCCCTCCTCCTGGCCGATCACGCGCTTGTGCAGCTCGTCGTCTAAGTGGAGCGTCTTGTTCCGCTCGCTTTCGGTCAGCTTCGCGACGGGGATGCCCGTCCAACGGGAGATGATCTTGGCAATCTCCTCCTCGCTCACGTTCTCGTGCACTAGGCTTAGGTCGCGGTTTTTGACCTGCTCCTCCTCGATCTCCAGGCGGCGCTCAAGCTCCGGCTTCTTCCCGTATTGCAGCTCCGCCGCCTTTTCCAGGTCGTAATTCTGCTGCGCCATCGCGATCTCGTTGTTGATCGCCTCCAGGTCTTCCCTCAGCTTCTGCACGCGCTCGACGGAATTTTTCTCATTGTCCCATTGCGCCTTCTTGGTCTGGAACTCATTTTTCAGGTCCGCCAGCTCTTTTTGGAGTGCCTCCAGGCGGTCTTTGCTGAGGCGGTCTTCCTCTTTTTTCAGGGCGGCCTCTTCGATCTCCAGCTGCATGACCCTGCGCTGCAGCTCGTCTAACTCCGTCGGCATGGAGTCCAGCTCCGTCTTAATGAGGGCGCAGGCCTCGTCCACTAGGTCAATGGCCTTGTCCGGCAGGAACCGGTCGCTGATGTAGCGGGTGGAGAGCACGGCGGCGGAGACAAGCGCGCCGTCCGTGATCTTGACGCCGTGGAAGACTTCGTAGCGGTCCTTAAGCCCGCGAAGGATGGAAATGGTATCCTCCACGGTCGGCTCGTCCACGCGGACCGGCTGGAAACGCCGCTCCAGCGCCGCGTCCTTCTCCACGTATTCCCGGTACTCGTCTAAGGTCGTCGCGCCGATGCAATGCAGCTCCCCGCGCGCCAGCATGGGCTTTAGCATGTTCCCCGCGTCCAGCGCGCCGTCGGTCTTGCCCGCCCCGACGATGGTGTGTAGCTCGTCCACGAACAGGATCACCTGCCCGTCGCTTTCCTTCACCTCGTCCAGCACGGCTTTCAGGCGCTCCTCGAACTCGCCGCGGTACTTGGCGCCCGCCACCAAAGAGCCCATGTCCAGCGCGAACAGGCGCTTGTCCTTTAGCCCCTCGGGGACGTCGCCCCTCACGATCCGCTGCGCCAATCCTTCCACGACCGCCGTCTTCCCGACGCCCGGCTCTCCGATCAGCACGGGGTTGTTCTTGGTCTTCCTGGAAAGGATCCGGATGACGTTGCGGATCTCGTTGTCGCGCCCGATGACCGGGTCCGTCTTCTGCTCCCTTGCCCGCGCCACCATGTCGTACCCGTATTTGGAAAGGGTGTCATAGGTGGCCTCCGGGTTGTCCGAGACCACGGAGCGGCTGCCGCGCACCGTCGCTAACGCCTGCAGGAACCGGTCCCTCGTGATGCCGTATTCCTTGAAAATCTCCTTCATTCCCTTGTTCGGGTATTTGATGAGCGACAGGAAAAGGTGCTCGACGGAAACGTAGGAATCGCCCATGCCCTTCGCCTCGTCCTCGGCCTTGATAAGCACCTTGTTGAGGTCCTGCCCGACGTAAACCTGCCCGCCGGACACTTTCACCAGCCCGGCCAGGTGCCGCTCCGCGTTTTCCGTGAAATGCGCCCTGTCGATCTCCATTTTCTCAATCAATTTCGGAATCAGCCCATCCTCCTGCCGCAGCAGGGACACGAGCAGGTGCTCCTGCTCAATTTCCTGGTTCCCATACTCATAGGCAAGGTTCTCGCAGTTGCTGATCGCTTCCACGGATTTTTGCGTGAATTTCTGGATGTTCATACAGATTCCTCCTCCCATTGCCCGCGCTTTGGCCTGCCGGCCGCCGCTCCCGGCCGTTTTTGCTTGGTTCCACGGACAGCATAGCACCTTTTGTTAGCACTGTCAAGAGGTGAGTGCTAATTTTTTCGACGGGAAGGGAAATTGCTTGAAACGAACGCTGCTGGCCAAAACTCGGAATTCAGGTGAGATGGCAAATTCTACCACACACTCTACCCTTGAAAAAATTGGATTTCTGGCCAATATATGGTATAATGGGAGCGCGTGGAAGGTACGGCGTATGGAGGGTCATTTTTGCGTGCACATAAAG
>CAZOLD010000071.1:0-7594 GCA_964580595.1 uncultured Eubacterium sp. | reverse complement strand
CATGCGTCTTGACAACCAGCCCGTTTAAGCCCAGCAGGGGCGCTCCCCCGTACTCCGTCGAGTCGAACCTCTGCAATGTCCGCTTCAAGGCGGGCTTCACGAAAAGGGCTCCTATCTTGCTGCGCAGGCTCTCCATCATCCCCTGCTTCACCATGCGGATCAGGGTGGCCCCCACTCCCTCGTAAAGCTTCAGGATGACATTCCCCACGAACGCCTCGCAGACGATGACGTCCGCGGCGCCGCGCGGGATGTCCCTCGCCTCGATGCTTCCCGTGAAATTAATGTCCGGGCAGTTGGCCAGCAGCGGGTACGTCTCCTTCACGAGCGCGTTCCCCTTCTCCTCCTCCGCCCCGATGTTGACAATCGCGACCCGGGGCTTCTTCACCCCGATCACGTATTCCATGTAGATCGACCCCATGTTCGCGAACTGCACCAGGTGGGAAGGCCTCGCGTCCACGTTCGCCCCGCAGTCAATCAGCAGGGAAACGCCATTCTCCGTGGGGATGAGCGGCGCGAGCGGCGCCCGCTCCACGCCCTTGATCCGTCCGACGATAACCTGGCCGCCTACCAAAACGGCCCCCGAGCTCCCGGCTGACACGAACGCGTCCGCGCGCCCATCCTTGACCATGTTCATGCCGACCACGATCGAAGAATCCTTCTTCTTGCGGATGGCCATGACCGGCGGCTCCGCCGTGTCAATGACCTCGCTGGCATGGACAACCTCGATCTGGCTCCCCTGGTAGGAGCGCTCGTCAAGCTCCTTGCGCACGACGTCCTGCAGCCCGACTAGGAAAACCTTGATATCGCCTCGCTCCTGAACCGCGTCTATCGCTCCCTTCACCATCTCGGAGGGCGCGTGGTCGCCACCCATGGCGTCAACCGCCACCTTCACTACCTCCCGCATGAAATTCCTCCTTTGCCTGCTAACCCAAACATCATACTATAACTATCTGGATAAATCAACCTAATTTTCCCTAAGACCCTCGTGCTTCCGAAAAGCCCCTTCCAGCGGGAAGCTTACCAGCAGCGCGTAGACGGCGGGAAGCACGACTAACAGGAGCGGCACGAACAGGAAGACGGCGACGCACGCCGCCAAAAACAGCATCGCCAGGATCGTGCGGAATGGGCTCTCCACCGGCATTAAAAGCGCCTGCTTCATGGACCATGACGCGGCGTTCCCGAAACGCGCCAGGATGGGGAAGAGATAGGAAACCCACATGGCCCAAAAGACCGAGACCACCATCAGCGCGGCGTACGCAAAGGAACGGATCCCTCCCGCGTGGGCGAAATCCGACAGCAGATACAGGGCGGAAAAAATCACGGCCCCTAACGCCGCGGCCAAAAGGAAGGCAGGGACGGACCGCTTGAAATTATCCTTAAAAGAATCGAAATACTCGCGGACCACATAGCTGCGGTCCTGGCGGATGACCTTGTTCGCCGTATGGTACAGCGCGGCCCAGGCCGCGCCGGCCGTAATCACAGGTACACAGCTTACCAGAAACAAGAGGCTAAGGATCAAGCAGTCCGTGAATTTCGCGACGGCGCGCATGAGGCCGCTCTCAACCCCAAAAATATTCATTTCCATCTCCCTTTCCCAATCCCCGCGCGGCACTTAAATGCCGCGGAATCCCCCGAAATCCCCGCCGCGTTCCCGCAACGGAAAAAACGCCCCGCAGCGGGAACTGCGGGGATATCCATAAGTCTCCATATCTCATTCCATAACCCGTGCCCGACGCGGCCTCGCGGGCACGGAAAGCAAGGATGCCGGCACATGGCCGCCTGACGCCCCCTGCCCGGGAAAACGCCGCCCTTACTCTTGCGCGATAATCTCCTTCTTGTTATAGCAGCCGCAATTCTTGCACACCCTATGCTGCATCATCAGCGCGCCGCACTTGCTGCACCTCACAAGATTCGGGACTTTCATCTTCCAATTCGCCCTTCTCTTGTTCCTCCTTGACTTCGAGGATTTATTCTTCGGACAGATCGACATGGCTCACACCTCCTTAAACTCTTGAAAAACATCCCGGATCGCCGCCATCCTGGGATCCGGCTCCGCGTCCCGGCACTGGCACTCCCCCAGGTTCAGGTTCGCGCCGCACCGCTTGCAGATGCCCTTGCAATCCTCCTTGCACAGGACCCTCATCGGCCACCTCGCCACAATCTCGCTAAAGACCAGCCGGTCCACATCCAGGGAGGTCCCTTCCACGAATCCGGCGCCCTCCGCGTCCTCCACGGCGCCGGACCCGCCTATGGCGAGCCTCCGGTCAACGCGGATATGGAAAACCCAACGCACATCCTCCAGGCACCGGCCGCATGGGATCGCTACCGCGACATCCGTCTCCCCCTGGATCCGCAAGCCCTTCCCTCCCTCATTGGAGAGGGTGAGCAGGAACGGCTCCTTGCCCACGATCGGGAACCGCCCGAGCCTCATGCGGATCTCATCCAGGTCCAGCCTGGCCTCCCTTAACGCTTCCATCCCCGCGGAGGCCAGCACGTCCGCGAAATCTAATCTCATGGCAAACCCCCAGGTATCTGTTCCGTAATCTGCGCCCACACTCCAGATATTATAATCAGCGGGGGTTGGTTTGTCAACCGGCAATTTCGCCGGCGGCTAACCCGTACAAGGGCGATAGCCCGGATTACGAATACGGGCAGGATTGCAAAAGCTGCATCGCAGCGGAGCAATCCGTGGGCTTTCACCCATGGCGGCACCCCTACTGCGGAGCATGAGGCTTTACTTCACTTCCACCGTCCAGCCGTATTTATCCTCCTCGTTCCCCCACTGGATGCCCGTCAAGTAGTCATAAAGCTTCTGCGTGAGTTCCCCGATCTTGAAGTCATTGACAATGACGGAATCGTCCTTGTAGACAAACTCCCCAACCGGGGAGACGACGGCTGCCGTGCCCGTCCCGAACGCCTCCTCTAACGTGCCGTCGTGGCCCGCCTTCATCAAGTCGTCTACCGACAAATGCGTCTCGTTCACCTTGTATCCCCAATCCTTCAGGATGTGGATAATGGAATCCCTCGTGACGCCCGCTAACACCGTCCCCTCGGTCGGCGCGGTATAGATCTCCCCGCCAATCTTGAACATGATGTTCATCGTCCCGACTTCCTCCACATATTTGCGGTTCACGCCGTCTAGCCACAGCACCTGCGTGCATCCCTTCTCCTCCGCGCGCACCTGGCCCAGAATGGACGCCGCGTAGTTGCCACCGCATTTCGTGAATCCCGTGCCGCCCTTCACCGCGCGGACCAGCTCGTCCTCGACTAGGATCTTCACCGGATTGATCCCTTCCGGATAATACGCGCCCACCGGGCAGCAAATGACCATGAACCGGTAGGAAACCGCCATATGCACGCCCAAGGAGGATTCCGTCGCGAACATGAACGGGCGGATATAAAGCGAGGTCTCCGGCTCGGACGGGATCCAGTCCCTCTCCACCCTCACCAGCTCCTCCACCGCCTCCACGAACATTTCTTCCGGGACCGCGGGCATGCACAGCCTCTCGTTCGACCTGATCATGCGCTTGGCGTTCATCTCCGGGCGGAACAGCAAAATCCGCCCGTCCTTCGTGCGGTAGGCCTTCAATCCCTCGAAAGTCTCCTGCGCGTAATGCAGCGTCACGCAGGACGGGTTCATCGGCACCGGCCCGTATGGCTCAATCCTCGCGTCATGCCATCCCATCCCCTTGTCCCATTCCATGACAAACATATAATCCGTCATATATTTCCCGAATCCTAAGTTCTTCTGATCCGGCTTCTCCTTGAGTTCATCCCTTTTTATGAATTTCACGTCCATGATAAGCCCTCCATCCTAATTTCTGTTCGCCGCAACACCTTAACCATTATTATACTTTTTATTTGGGCTGTCAAGCTTATTCCCCCGCCTTATGTTTTCCATAATTTCAAATTATATTAAGCCGTGATTGCAATAACTATTCTGCATATCAATATCCTGTGGAAATGATTGTAATACGCGGAAAATGTTGTATACTGTTGTATACTGTATGAGGGGTTCCGGCCAGGGCCGGAGCCCGATAGGAACTTGAATCACGGGATTTGTGCCGCGAGGCGGCGGAATGGAGACAGAGAGCCATGCATAAATTTCAGCCATACCCTATTGACATGTTAGAGGTGAATCCGTTTACCAAGATTGCGGACGAGTGGATGCTCATCACGGCGGGGAACCGGGAGAAGGCCAACGCCATGACGGCGGGCTGGGGCGGGCTAGGCGTCCTGTGGGGGAAGGACGTCGCCATGGTTTTTGTCCGCGACAGCCGGTATACCAAGGAATTCCTCGATCGGGAAGGGACGTTCTCCTGCTCTTTCTTCAGCCCGAAATACAAGCACGCGCTGAAGTATTTCGGCGTCGCGTCCGGCAGGCAGGAAGACAAGTTCAAGGCCGCCAAGCTGAACTTGAACTATCATGACGACGTCCCCTTCGCGGATGAGGGGAACCTCATCCTAATCTGCCGGAAAATGGCGGCGGCACCGATCAGGGAAGAGCATTTCCTGCTCCCCGAGATTAAGGAAAAATGGTATTCGGGCAAGGACGAGGGCAATTTCCATACGATGTATGTCGGGGAAATCCTGGAGGTCCTGGCGCGTTAGGGCGACGCGTCGCGCTTGACGGCGCGCGCCGCATCCCGCGCCATCTTTCCTTAAGCGCGGTTTATCCCCCTCACTTCCTGATGTATTCTGACCTTCCCGCGCAGGAGGTGCTGATGGCCTCGATCGCCACCGCGCCTCCCCGCACGATCTCGATATTCCGGTATTTGCTGCGGAGCAGCCCGATCAGCTCATTGTTGCGCCGCTCCGTCAGCTTGCATTCTAAGAGCACGCTGTCCGTGCCGATATCCGCTACTTCCACATGGAAGACCTGGGCGATCTGGAACAGCTCCGCCTTGTCCGCCACCGAGCAATTTTTCACCTTCGCGAACAGGATTTCCTTCATGTGGATGGGCATGTCCGTAAGGTCGATGACCTTGATGACCTCGACCATGCGGTTCAGCTGCTTCTTGATCTGCTCAAACGTCACGTCGTCGCTCGTGACGCAGATGGTCATGCGGGAGACGGTCTCGTCCTCCGTCGTCCCCACGGTAAGGCTCTGCAGATTATAGGATTTCCCGGAAAAAAGCCCGGAAACCTTCGCGAGGACGCCTACCTGATTCTCCACATACAACGCGATCCACCTGTTTTTCATCCTTTCCTCCTTCGCCCCTACGCCTTCAGGATCATTTCCGTCATCGGGTTCCCGCCCTTTACCATGGGGAGCACGATTTCCTCCGTCGCCACCATGAATTCCAAAATCGCCGTCTGCTCCTCGGCCTTCGCCCACTCTAAGGCCGGCGCGATCTCCTCTGGCGCACTGACGCGGCGGCCCTTCGCCCCGTAGCTCTCCGCGAGCTTGACGAAATCCGGCACGTAGGGAGGGCAGGCCTCCTGCGGCCCCTTGCATTCATCCGGGCAACCCCTTCTCCTGCGCAGACAGGTCGCCGCGTAGCGTTTCCCATAGAAAAGCTGCTGCATCTGGCGCACCATCCCAAGAGAATAATTGTTGAAGATGCAAACGATTACTTTCGCCCCCTGCGTGATGGAAGTCGCAAGCTCCTGGATATTCATTTGCATCCCGCCGTCCCCGGTGATGCATACGACATCCGAATCCGGGCAGCCGATCTTCGCCCCGATCGCCGCCGGGAGGCCGAATCCCATCGTCCCCAACCCGCCGGACGTGATGAACTGCTTCCCCTTCGGCATCTCGACATATTGCGTGGCCCACATCTGATGCTGCCCTACGTCCGCAACGACAATCCCCTTCGGGAAATACGAATTGACCTGCTCTAGGATCATCTGCGGCGTCATGCCCCGGTCCCGGCGCATCTCCAAGGGGTTTTCCCGGTCCCAGGCGCGGATTTGCGCAAGCCACTCGTCCGTGTCCTGCGGCTCCGCCCATTCTAAGAGCTTCTCTAGCGCGAGCCCCGCGTCCGCCACGATCGGGACGTCCACCACGACGTTCCTGGAGATGGAGGCCGTGTCAATGTCCACGTGCACGATCTTGGCATGCGGCGCGAACTCATTCAAGTCCCCCGTAATCCTGTCATTGAACCGCGTCCCGATCGAGAAGAGCACGTCGCACTCGCCGACGGCCATGTTCGCCGCGTATCGTCCATGCATCCCGCTGTTCCCGACATAATAGGGATTGTCGGTCGGAATCGCGCCCTTGCCCATCACGGTCGTGATGGCCGGCACCCTCGTCTTTTCCACGAACTCTTCCATCTTGTCGTTCGCGCGCGCGATGCTGACTCCCCCTCCGATGAGGAGGATCGGCTTCTTCGCCGACTTTAGCAGCTTGTAGCCGCGCTTCAGCTGCCCGACATGGACGCCCTCGCTCGGCTTGTACCCCCGGATGGACACGGATTTCGGATATTCTCCGGGACCTAGCTCCGTTTGGATGTCCTTTGGGAAATCAACCAGCACGGGACCCGGCCTCCCCGTCCTCGCGATATGGAAGGCCATCTTTAAGATGCGCCCTAGCTCCTTGCGGTCGCGCACGGTGACGCCGTATTTCGTGACGCTGCGCGTCATGCCCACGATGTCCACTTCCTGGAAGGCGTCATTCCCGATAAGACCCAGCGGCACCTGGCCCGTGAAGCATACCAGGGGGATGCTGTCGTAATGGGCATCCGCCAGGCCGGTAATGATATTCGTGGCCCCAGGGCCGCTTGTGACGACACATACGCCGGCCTTTCCGGTCGCCCTCGCGTAACCCTCCGCCTCGTGGATCAGCCCCTGCTCATGCCGCGGCAGCACGAGGTTGATTTCCGGATGCCGGTACAGCTCGTCTAAGATATCCGTGACCATCCCGCCGGGATACGCGAAAACCGTATCCACGCCCTCTTCCTGCAGCGCCTTCACAAATAATTTTCTCCCGGTTACGTCCATCGCCATGTCGCTCACCCCTGCCTTTTCCTCTGATACTTCAGGAAATAGAATTCCAGATCGAAATAGGTCTGCTCCTCGCTGTCAGCCACCAGCTCCCAATCCTCCCTCTCATCCAGGTTCGGGAACCACGCGTCGGCCTCATACTCGTAATTGATCTTCGTGATATGCGCCACGTCGCACCGGTCTAAAAGCTGGCGGTAAACGCTCTCCCCGCCCACCACGAAAATGTCCTCGCTCGCGTATTTCCCAAGCTCCTTCTCCAGCTCATCTAGGCTGTGCGCGACTACGGCGCCCTTGACCCGGTAGTCCGGGTTCCTGGTGAGCACGATATTCGTCCTGTTTTTTAACGGCGCCCCGCCGGGAAAGCTCTCTAACGTCTTCCTGCCCATCACGACCACTTTCCCCGTCGTCTCTTCCCGGAAGAACTTCATGTCCTGCGGAATCCGCACGAGCAATTTCTGGCGCAGCCCGATGGCCCAATGGTTGTCAACCGCCGCGATCAAGTTCATGTCCCAGCCCCCTGCCTTAAGAAATCCGCCCATGCCCCGCAAGCGGGGCGCCACCACAGATGAAAGCCTACGGATTGCTCCGCCGCGATGCAGCTCCCGCAATCCTACCCGTATTCGCAATCCGGGCTATCGCCCTTGTACGG
>CAZOLD010000070.1:4481-7641 GCA_964580595.1 uncultured Eubacterium sp. | reverse complement strand
GACGGCCCCGCGTCAGAGGATATTGCCTCGGAAAATGACAGTGCTTCGGGAAGTGGCATTGCCTCGGGAGATGATAATGCCTCGGGAGATGACAATGCCTCGGGAGGAGACATTGCCTCGGGAGGAGACAATGTAGCGTCAGAGGACGGCCCCGCGTCAGAGGATATTGCCTCGGAAAATGACAGTGCTTCGGGAAGTGACATTACCGCGGGAGAGGACCCTGCCTCGGGAGGTGACAATGCCACGGGAGAGGACGCTCCCGCGGCAGAGGACGGCCCCGCGTCAGAGGATATCGCCGCGGAAGGCGATGGCACGGACGAAGGGGGCGCCGCGACGCCCGCGTATTATACGATCACGTTTGACATGGCGGGCGGGCAGACGGAAGACGGCAAGACTTATACCTTTCAGTTAGTCCCCGCGGGCGAGCTGCCGAAGAAGGTGACCCCCACGCGGACGGGATACCTTTTCTGGGGCTGGAAGGATGAGGACGGACAGCCGTACGATTTGGACGAGCCCGTATGGGAGAACGTCGCGCTGACGGCGGTTTGGAAGCCGATCACCTATACCGTCCGCTTTGAGGGAGGCGAAGGCAAGGGGACGCCGCCGGGGCAGATGGCGTTTACCTATGACGTGGAGCAGGTCCTCCCGCAAAACCCGTTTTCCAGGGAGGGATACGCGTTCGCCGGATGGAAGCTAGGCAGCGGGCAGGTATACGGGGCGGGGGAGGCGGTCAAGAACCTGACGGACCGGCAGGGCGAGGCCCTAACCCTCCATGCCGTATGGAAGGAAGGGAAGTATTCCGTGTTTTTCCTCCCGAACGGGGGGACGGGCTCGATGCCCGCGCAGGTGATTTCCTGCCTGGGCACGAAAAGGCTCTCCCGGAACAAATTCAAGCGCGAGGGTCATGATTTCATGGGCTGGAATACCAAGCCGGACGGGTCGGGCAGGGCTTTCGCGAACCGGGAGAAGGTGTCGAAATTATGCAAAAACGACGGCGAGACCTTCACGCTGTACGCCATATGGCAGGGCATCCCCTACCATGTGCGCTACTATGGGAATGGCGCGGACAGCGGGCAGATGGCGGTGAGCAGCCATGTGTACGGGACGGCCAGCCGGCTTTTGCCCAACCGCTTCCGGAGGAAGGGATATACGTTCTTAGGATGGACGCTTGAGTCAAACGGGCAGGGAAAGGTATACGAGGATCGCGCAAAAGTCCTCACGCTGGGCGAGAAGAGGGACGGGACGGTAAGCCTGTACGCGAAATGGAAGCTTACGGGATACAAGATCACCTATGAGGCGGCGGGCGGGAAGATGGCCTCCTCCGCCCGCAGGCGCTACACGATGAAGACGGCCACCTTCACCTTGCCTTGCCCAGCGAGGAAAGGGTATGATTTCGACGGATGGTACCTGGACAGGGCATTCCGCGAACGGGTCGGCGTGGTCAGGAAGGGAAGCATGGGGAACCTGACCCTGTACGCGAAATGGGTCCGCTGCTCCGGGAAAATCCGGAAAGGCGCCGCGAAAATCACTTCCTGCAAGGCGGTCGGGAAGGACAAGGTGAAGGTCCGGGCGTACGTGCGCAGCCGCGTGGCAAGCTCGGACGACCGCTATTACCTCATGTACGCCAACCCGATCAGCCGCAAGGCTTACCGGGTGGCGGCGAAGGCCTACAAGAAGGGAACGGTCACATTTTCCCTCAAGGCGGGGAAAAACCGGGGGTATGTCGTGTCTTGGTACGGGATCGCGGTCAAGAAGGGCGGTAAATACAGGATGATCAGCGACATTTCCTATGTGAGGGATCCGGAGAAGGCGGCCGGGAACCGGAGCCGCTACAAGCCCGGGAAGACGAAGAAGGGGATACAGTTTTATTCCGACATGAGCGAGGTGAGGGATTGCGGGGCGAAGCAGCTGTTCTTAAACCTCATGATTTACGACGTGTGCCACGACGGGCACGTGCCATATCAATATAACGGGCGCACTTATTATTTCAGGAGCATGGAGAAATACCAGGAGATCGTGAAGGCCTGCAACAAGGAAGGCATCACCGTCACGATGCAGCTGATGCTTAACTGGGTGCCGGAGCATACCTACCTCATCCATCCGTCCGCCCGGAAGAAGGGGGCCGCGCCCTACTATACCTGGAACATCTACTCCACGAAGGCGAGGGAGGAGATGGAGGCGATTTTCTGTTACCTGGGGGAGAACTTCGGGAAGAAGGGCTGCTGCGTCTCCAACTGGATCCTAGGGAACGAGGTCAACAGCCAGAAAGAGTGGAACTATAAGGGAGGGCTTTCGGAAAAATCCTATGTCAAGACCTATGCCTACGTGTTCCGCTCGCTCTACTACGCGGTCCGGAGCCAATACGCGAACGCGCATGTCTTCATCTGCACGGACCATCACTGGAGCATCGCGCCGCCCGCAGGATATCCCGCGAAGCGCCTGATTTCCTCCTTCCGGAGCCAGCTTGAGGCCATCCAGAAGGGGATAAAGTGGAATCTCGCGTTCCACGCCTATTCCCATCCCCTGACGAACACGAATGTCTGGGAGGGTTACGGGATCACGGGCCAGCCGGACACGCCCTATATCACGATGAAGAACTTGCGGGTGCTTACGGGATACATGAAGGAGAAATACGGGAAGTCGGTGCGCGTCATCCTTTCCGAGCAGGGATATTCCTCCACCGGGGGGCAGGGGAACCAGGCGGCGGCGATCGCGTACAGCTATTACATGGCGGCCTGCGACCCCATGGTGGACGCGTTCATCATCCGCAGCTACGGCGACCACCCCCTGGAGGTGGCGAAAGGGTTGCGCATGGGGATTAAGGGGAAAGAGGCGTTTGCCGCATACAAAAACATGGACATGCCGCGCGGCTGGCGCTATACCCTGCCTTACTTGAAGGTCATACACGCTCCTTCCTGGAAATCGGCCATTCCGGGCTATCATCCCATGTGGCTGACGAGGATGCGCCGGAACGTTTCAGGCTGACGGGATTAAACTGTTATCACATTTTAACAGTAACATAGATGAGGCCGCGGCTGCGGCAGCCCCCGAAAAGGGGAAAGAAAAGAGGAAGCAAGGCTAGGAGGAAGACATGAGAAAGAGAATCGGAGTGCTGATGCTTGCGGCGGCGTGCCTGCTGGGAAGCATGGATTTGGAGGCC
>CAZOLD010000070.1:0-4381 GCA_964580595.1 uncultured Eubacterium sp. | reverse complement strand
CACGGTCACGGTCACGAAAGGCGGGTACCTTGACGCGTCCGCGATCGAGATCCCGACGCGCGAGGGGTATACGTTCCAGGGCTGGCTGGACGAGGACAAAATGCCCTACCAGTTTGACACGCCGGTCACGGAGGATTTCACGCTGACGGCGGATTGGGAGCCGATTGGCTACAGCATCCATTTTGACGCGAACGGCGGGACGGGCGAGATGGAAGACGAGGAGTTTGTCTACGCGAAATCCATGGCCCTGACCAAGAACGGGTTCAAGAGGGAAGGGTACGCGTTCGTGGGCTGGAACACGAGCCCGGACGGGACAGGGGTTTCCTATGAGAACAGGCAGAAGGTGAAGTCCCTAACCACGACGGACGGCGATGTCATCGTCCTTTACGCGATGTGGCAGGCCAACAGCTACGTCGTGCGCTACAATGGGAACGGGGCGGAGAGCGGGAGCATGGCCGACAGCGTCCATGCTTACGGGACGGCAAGCCCCTTACGTGCCAACGCCTTCGCGAAGAGGGGGTACACGTTCGCGGGCTGGAACACGCGAGCGGATGGGAAGGGCGTCACTTACCGGGACAAGGCGCCCGTGACGGATCTCACGCCGAAGGACGGGGGCGTCGTGACGCTTTACGCGAAATGGGCGGTCGTGCAATACACCATCAAGTACAATCCCGGGAAGGGGAAGATGCCGGCATCCGCGAGGACAACATATAATGTGGCGACGAAGACGTTCACGCTGCCAAGGCCCACGCGCGGCGGCTATGATTTTGACGGCTGGTACAAGAAGAGCAATCATACGGGCAGGATCGGGGACGTCGCGCAGGGGAGCATAGGCAACCTGACGCTTTACGCGAAATGGGTGAAATGCACGCGGGCGGCGAAGGCCGATTCCGCCAAGATCACGACCTGCAAGGCGACGGGCGTGGGCAAGGTCAGCGTCAAGGCCAAGATCAGCAAGCGCGTGGCCAGCGACGACGACTATTATTACCTCATGTACATCAACCCCATGAGCCAGAAGATTTACAAGATGGCGGAAAAGGCCTACAAGAAGACGAGCATCTCGTTCGCCTTGAAGACGGAGGGCAACCAGGGCGCCGTGGTGTCGAAATACGGGATCGCCATCCGGAAATCCGGCAAGTACAAGCTCATCAGCGGCGTTTCCTTCGTGCAGTACCCGGGGAAGGCCGCCTCGAACAAGAAGAAATACAACCCGGGCCGGACGAAGAAGGGGATGCAGTTCTACAACACCATGGCGGAGATCGACGACTGCGGCGCGAAGCAGACTTTCCTTAACGTGACGGCGTCCCAGGTGTGCGACGGCGGGACGGTGGCGTACGGGTATAACGGGAAAACGTATTATTTCTCGGACTTAGGCCCGCTTAAGGAAATCGTCTCGGAATGCAGCCGGAAAAACATCACGGTCACGATGCAGGTGCTCTTAGACTGGACGGCAAACACGGACCTAATCCATCCGCTCGCGCGCTCGAAGGGGGCGGCCCCCTACTACACGTGGAACGTGTTCTCCAACCCGGCCAGGGAGAAGATGGAGGCGATGTTCTGCTACCTGGGGGCGGTATTCGGGCGCAAGGACTGCCTCGTCTCCAACTGGGTGCTGGGAAACGAGGTGAATAACCCGGGCGAGTGGAATTTCGCCGGCACCATGTCCAAGACCAATTATTTCAAGACTTACGCGTACGCGTACCGCGCCCTGTATTACGCGATGAAGAGCCAGTATTCCAACGCGCACGTCTTTATTTGCACGGACAACTGCTGGAACATCAAGGCCGGGCGGAGGTTCACGGCGAAAGACACGGTGGACACGTTCGTGGCCCAGCTGAAGAAGGTGCAGACGGGCCTGCAGTGGAACCTGGCCTACCACGCTTACTCCTACCCGCTCACCTATACCAAGGTGTGGGACGGGTACGGCGTCACGGACGACGTCAGCACGCCCGCCATCACGATGAAGAACTTAAAGGTCCTCACGAACTACATCAAGAAGAAATTCGGCTCCTCCCACCGCGTCATCCTCTCGGAGCAGGGGTATACCTCCAGCAAATACGGGCAGGACGCGCAGGCGGCAGCCATCGCGTACAGCTACTACGTGGCGGCGTGCAACCCCATGGTGGACGCGTTCATCCTGCGTAGCTACATGGACCATCCGGAGGAAGCGAGGCAGGGCATGAGCATGGGGATCAAGGGAAAGAAGGCGTTACAGGTATATAAGTACATGGACACGGCGCAGTCCTCCCGCTATACGAAGAAATGCCTCAAGACGATCAAGGCGAAATCCTGGAAGAAGATCATCCCGGGATACAACGCGTCCAGGCTGAGGAAGATGTACCGGAAATGAGCGCGACGCGCGGGAAGCGGGCCTGTCTTGGCAGGCCCGCTTTCTTTCCGGCCGGCTTGAAATCCGGCTTCCGGACAATTTTCAGTTCACAATTCCGGCTTGCTGTGATATAGTATGTCCAAAGAGCCCGGCCGCGGCGGGCATGCGAACGGGCTGCCTGCGGGCCAATCCGCGGCCTCCCATCCATGGCGGCGCCGGGGCATGGGGGTTCGGCGGACACGCGAAGTGGTGTGGTCGCGCGAAGCGGGTGCGGCTGCGCAAGGCGGAGCGGCTGTGAAAAACGGGGCGGCTGCGCAAGGCGGGGCGGCTGCGCAAGGCGGGCGGCCAGGCCACGCAAAGCGGAGCGGCCACGCGAATATGAGATTGGGGAGGACGGCCATGAAGGGAATTATCTTAGCGGGCGGCGCGGGCACGAGGCTGTACCCGCTGACGAAAGCGATTTCCAAGCAGATCATGCCTGTGTATGACAAGCCCATGATTTATTACCCCCTGTCCGCGTTGATGCTGGCGGGGATCCGGGAGGTGCTGATCATATCGACGCCGAGGGATTTGCCGGTGTTTGAGGCACTGCTGGAGGATGGGTCCCAGCTAGGGATGCGGTTCGAGTACCGGGTGCAGGAGAAGCCCAGGGGCCTCGCGGACGCTTTCCTCATCGGGGAGGAGTTCATCGGGGACGACGCGGTCGCGCTGGTGCTGGGCGACAACATTTTCTACGGGCAGAGCTTCTCTAAGGTGTTGCGGAACACGGCGGAACGCGTCGAGAGGGACAAGGGAGCGATTATTTTCGGGTACTACGTGAGGGATCCCCGGGAATACGGGGTCGTAGAATTCGGCGAGGACGGGAAGGCGATTTCCATCGAGGAGAAGCCGGAGCGCCCGAAATCGAACTATGCCGTGCCGGGTCTGTATTTTTACGATAACAGCGTGGTGGGGATCGCCAAGTCCGTGAAGCCCTCCGCGCGGGGCGAGATCGAGATCACGAGCGTCAACAACGCCTACCTGGAGCGCGGCAGCCTCTGGGTGGAGACGCTAGGGCGCGGGTTCGCTTGGCTGGACACCGGGAACCATGACATGCTTCTGGCGGCGTCGGATTTCGTCTCGACGTTTCAGAAGAGGCAGGGGCTGTACATCTCGTGCATCGAGGAAATCGCGTACAAGCGCGGGTTCATCGACGCGGACCAGCTAAGGAGGCTGGCGGAGCCGCTCACGAAGACGGAATACGGCAAGTACCTGATGGAAATCGCGGACGGGCTGTAGGCCAGGGCGGCGCAAGGAGAAGACGAATGGGAAAGATAAAAGTGACAGACTGCTGCGGCGGGATCGCCGGGCTGAAGGTGATTGAGCCAACCGTGTTCGGGGATGAGCGCGGGTATTTCATGGAGACATACCAATACAACGATTTCGCGGAGGCGGGCATTGGATGCACGTTCGTGCAGGACAACCAGTCGGCATCCCGCAAGGGCGTGCTGCGCGGGCTGCATTTCCAGATCCGCTACCCCCAGGACAAGCTGGTGCGCGTGGTGAACGGCGAGGTGTTCGACGTCGCGGTTGACTTGCGGGAGGGGTCGGGCACGTTCGGGAAATGGTTCGGCGTCGTCCTCTCCTCCGGGAACAAGAAGCAGTTCTTCATCCCGCGGGGGTTCGCGCACGGGTTCCTGGTGCTGTCGGATTACGCGGAATTCTGCTATAAGGTGACGGATTTCTACCACCCGAACGATGAGGGCGGGCTGCTGTGGAAGGACAGCGACATCGGGATCGAGTGGCCCATCCCGGAGGGGATGACGGAGGAAGACCTGATTTTGTCGGAGAAGGACAGGGCCTGGGGCGGGATCCGGGAATACGAGAGCAAGCGCGGCGGCGCGTGAAGATAGAGATAGAAGGCCGGCGCGGGCGCGGCGGGTTAGGATTCGGACACGGCGCGAGAGCTGGGCAAGGCCGGCGTCGTGAGAACGGGCCGCGCGGCAGACGGCTCGGGAGATGGCCGGAAGAAGGCCGGCGCGGGCGCGGCGGGTTAGGATTCGGGCGCGGCGC
>CAZOLD010000069.1:0-7691 GCA_964580595.1 uncultured Eubacterium sp. | reverse complement strand
CAGGTAAGGGATGCCGGGGCGGGGCCATGGGCCGCACGTGAGAAAGGCGGTGCGCGGGATGCTGAATGAGGAACGGATCCGTCTGATGACGAAGATGGCCTCCTACGAGGAAGGGGAGGGCAGGAAGCATATGCCAATCCGGAAATTTTACCGCCGGGATTACGTCGGGTATGAGATGCTCAAGACGTTCCTTGCCTCCACGGTGGCTTTTGGCATCTTGCTGGCGCTATGGCTGATCTACAATATGGAGAACCTCACCGCGCTGGTGAGCCAGGGGGATTTCGAGGGGATAGGCGTCTCCGTCCTCCTCTCCTACGCCGGCTTTGTGGTGGTGTACCAGATCTTGGCGTGTATCGTGTACAACCGCCGTTACATGAGGGCGTCCGCCGGAGTGAAGAAATATTATTCCACGCTGAAGAAGGTGGAGAGGCTCGCCGAGAAAGAGGAGCGGATGCAGGCTTTGGAGGACGGGAAATGACAGGGTTGCTGGAACTGAGGGAGAAGCTGCGGGAATTTTACGGGAGGTATGAGATCTACGCGGTGGCGGGAGCGAAATTCGCGCTCGGCCTCGTGCTGTTCTTCACGGTGAACAGCAGGATGGGGTATATGGAGCAGCTGGATCATCCCGCGCTGGCGCTGCTGCTGGCGCTGGCCTGCGCGTTCCTGCCGTGGGATTTCGTGGCCCTCGCGGGCGGCGTCCTGGTGCTGGCGCATCTGTTCGCCCTCTCGATGGAGGCCTGCTTCATCGGTCTGTGCCTGTTCGCGCTGCTTTTCCTCCTGTACGCGCGGTTCGCGCCGGGGAACGGATGCGGCATGGCGCTGACGTTCCTGCTGTGGTTTTGCAATGCGCCGCAGGTCATGCCCGTGGCGCTCGGGCTTTTGAAAGGCCCTTCTTCCTACTTGTCTATCCTGTGCGGCACGACCGCATTTTTCTATGTGAGGGACGTCCAGGCCAACGTGGCCGACGCGGGCGCCGCGGGGGAGGGCGAGATGCTCACGCGGCTGTCGGCGGCCTTGGGCAGCGTGGTGGGGGATAAGGAGCTCTACCTGTCCCTGGCGGCATTCTTGGCGACGTCGCTGCTCGTCTATTTCATCCGCAGGCGCCCGGTGAACTACTCCTGGAGGATTGCCATTGCCGTGGGGAGCCTCGCGGACATGGCGATTTTGCTGGTGGGGCATATCCTCTTGGGGATGCAGGACAGCGTGGGCTGGATCGTGGCGGGCACGGTGGCTGCCGCGGCGGTTTCCCTGGTGCTGGAGTTTTTCCTCTACAACCTGGATTATTCCCGCGTGGAGCGGGTGCAGTTCGAGGACGACGAGTATTATTATTTCGTGAAAGCGGTCCCTAAGATGTTCGTGGCGAAGAAGGAGAAGCGCGTGAAGAAGATCACGCCTGGGAGGCGCGCGCCTTCAGGGCCGCAGGAGGGCACCGAGGAAGAGAAAGAGGAATGAGAGGGAGGCGTGCGCCTTCGGGGCCGCAGGAGGGCGCCGAGGAAGAGAAAGAGGAATGAGAGGGAGGCCGGGCCGCCGGCGGGCATGGCGGCTCCCCTGTTCTCGCGGAGGGCCGCGGGAGGCGGGGAAACTTTGGGGTATGCGCTTGGGACACTTGGGATTTGCCGGAAAGGGGATTGGCAATGCTGCAGAATTTATTCGCATCCTTGAATTCGTTTGCGTCTAAATACCTGTTTTGGATAGACAGGCCCAGGATTACCAGGATTGACATTGTCGAGATTATCATCATCGCGGTAGTGATTTATAATATTTTGGTGTGGGTGAAGCAGACCAGGGCATGGACCTTGCTCAAGGGCATGATCGTGGTCACGGGCTTCGTGCTGGTCGCGGCGATGTTCCAGATGAACACGATCTTATGGATTGCCGCGAAGAGCCTTAACGTCATCGTGATTGCCATCGTCGTCGTGTTCCAGCCCGAGCTGCGCCGCGCACTGGAGCAGCTGGGGGAGAAGAATTTCATCACTTCCTTGATCTCGTTCGATTCCCAGAAGAACCAGGAGAGGTTCAGCGAGCGCATCGTGAACGAGATCTCGAAGGCCACCTATGAGATGGCGAAGGTGAAGACGGGCGCCCTTATCGTGGTCGAGCAGAATGTCGTCCTAGAGGAGTTCGAGCGCACGGGGATCGCGCTGGACTCTTTGGTGTCGAGCCAGCTTTTGATTAACATTTTCGAGCATAACACGCCCTTGCATGACGGGGCGGTGATCATAAGGGGGGAGCGGATCGTCTCGGCGACGTGCTACCTGCCGCTGTCCGACAACATGGAGCTTAGCAAGGAGCTGGGGACGAGGCATCGCGCCGCCGTGGGCATCAGCGAGGTTTGCGACGCCTTGACGATCGTCGTCTCGGAGGAGACGGGGAACGTCTCCTTGGCGATTGGCGGCGAGCTCTACCGGAACATCGACGCGGAATACCTGAAGCGGAAGCTGAATTACATCCGCAAGGGGGAGATTGACGTGGCGAGATTCCGCCTATGGAAAAGAAAGAGGAAAGGGAGGGGCGAGGGTGTTCAAGAACTTGATGAAGCATCTGACAAATAACCTGGGGCTGAAAATCCTTTCCGTTTTCTTTTCGGTTTTGCTGTGGCTGGTCGTCGTTTACGTGGCCGACCCGGACATGACGAAATCATTTTCCCTCCCCGTGGAGATTTTGAATAAGGACGTCATCACGCAGATGGGGAAGGTGCCGGATATCGTGGCGAATACCGACACCGCGCTGTTCTACGTCACGGGGCCTAGGAGCTACGTGGAAGACATGGGCGGGGAGGACTTCAGCGTGACGGCGGACCTAAGCCAGGTGGATTTGAGCCAGAAAGGGGAGCAGAAGCTGGTCCCCATAGAGGTCACCGCCAAGAAGAACGAGAGAAGGGTGGAGATCCTCCGCAAGACGGTCAACATGAAGATCACGTTTGAGGATTTAGCCGAGAAGAAATTCATCATTTCCGGCGAGGCGACGGGGGAACCCGCGAAGGGATGCGCGATTGGGGACGTGGAGGTGACGCCGAACCTGCTGAAGGTTTCCGGGCCCGACACCGTGGTCTCGCGCATCAGCCGCGTGACGGCGATGATTAACGTGGACGGGATTTCCAGCGACGTCTCGGACAGCGTGACGCCGGTGTTTTACGACGAGGAGGGGAACACGGTGCCCACGGACATGCTCGACGTGAACCGGAAGAACGTCACCATCCGCGCGAGCATCTTAGAGACGAAGTCGATAGGCGTGCGTTTCCACGTGACGGGCACGCCCGCGGACGGGTATGTCTGCAAGGGGCTGGAGTACGCGCCGGAGAAAATCCTGATCAAAGGGGAAGCGGATATCCTGAGCACGATCAGCGCGATCGACATCCCGGAGGGCGTGATTGACGTGACGGGGGCCACGGGGGATTTAGACTTCACCGTGGACATCCTGCCCTACCTGCGCGAGGACGGCGTGTACTTAGCGGACGAAACGGAGAACCAGATCGCCGTCAAGGCCATCATTAACCAGAAGGTGACAAAGACGTTCAATGTCCCGTCGTCCGCCGTCAAGGTTACGGGGCTGGACCTCACGGCATACCGGCTGTCCTTTAACGGGAGCTCCATTCCCGTGCAGGTGCGCGCGCCGGAAGAGGACATGGAGGCCCTTACCGTCGACGACATTGAGGTGACGGCGGACGTGTCCGGGCTGCCGGCCGGGTCGGTTTCCCTGCAGCTGTCCGTGACGCTGCCGGGAGAGCAATACGAGCTGGCGGTCACCCCCTACGCGCAAGTCTTGATTGAGCCGCGCAGGGAAGTCCTTAGCGAGGCCGGCGGGAGCATGCAAAGGGCGGTTGGCTCGGGCGGCACGGATTAGGGACAGCCAGAGTGAAAGAAAGAATGAGAAAAAGGGGACGGGATTATGGCGAGGATGTTTGGCACGGACGGGGTTAGGGGAGTCGCGGGCACGGAGCTCTCCATTGAGCTGGCGATGAAGCTGGGGCAGGCGGGGGCCTATGTCCTGACGAAGGAGACGGCGCACCAGCCCACGATTATCGTGGGGTGCGACACGAGGATTTCCGGGGGCATGCTGGCCAACGCGCTGATGGCGGGCATTTGCTCGGTCGGCGCGAACGCCGTCTATATGGGGGTGCTGCCGACTCCGGCGGTGGCCTACCTGGTGCGGAAGCATAAGGTGGAGGCGGGGGTCGTGATTTCCGCGTCCCACAACCCGATGGAATTTAACGGGATCAAGTTCTTCAACGGGGAAGGGTACAAGCTTTCCGACGAGCTGGAGGATGAGATCGAGGCCTTGATCCGGGGAGGCATGAATGACATCCCGATGCCGATCGGGAGCGGGGTCGGGAGCGTGAGCTACCGTTTTGACGCCCGGGAGGAGTACGTGTTCTTCATGAAGAAGACCGTTCCCGTGGACCTTAGCGGGCTAAAGATTGTCGTGGACTGCGCGGAGGGGGCGGCTCATTACACGGCGGTGGAGACGCTGCGCGGGCTGGGCGCGAAGCTCGTGGCAATCCATACGAGCCCGGACGGAAGGAACATCAACGCGAATTGCGGGTCCACGCATATGGACGAGCTGCGCGCCAGGGTCGTGTACGAGAAGGCGGATGTCGGCATCGCGTTCGACGGGGACGCGGACCGCATGCTGGCCGTGGACGAGAAGGGGAATGTCGTCGACGGCGACCAGGTCATGGCGGTCATCGGCAATTACATGAAGGAGAAGGGCACGCTGAAGAAGGACACGATCGTGGGGACGGTCATGAGCAACCTGGGGTTCACGCTCATGGGCAAGGAGCGCGGCATCCATATCGAGCAGACGAAGGTCGGCGACCGTTATGTGCTGGAGAACATGCGCGAGAACGGCTATAATATCGGCGGCGAGCAGTCGGGCCACATCATCTTCCTGGACGAGAACACGACGGGGGACGGGTTGCTGAGCGCACTGCACCTGCTGCAGGTCATGGTGGAGACGGGGAAGAGCCTCTCGGAACTGGCGCAGATCATGGTGGTGATGCCGCAGGCGCTGGTGAACGCGAAGGTCCCGAACCACAAAAAAGAGCATTTCATGGAGTATCCCGAGATCGCGCAGGCAATCAAGGCCTTGGAAGACAAGTTCGCGGGGGAGGGAAGGGTCCTGATCCGCCCGTCCGGCACGGAGCCGCTGGTCCGGGTCATGATCGAGGGCAAAGACCAGGAGGAAATCAACAAGGACGCGAGGCAGCTCGCGGATTTGATTATGAGGAATATGCTGTGACATGACAGGCGGCGCGAGGGAGGGAAGCCGGCGGGGGCGCCGTCCCTTCCGGATGGCATGCCATGGCGAATGAGGGAGAGCAGGAGGAGAGGTATGGTAAAGCAGGAAATCACGATTAAGAACCCGACGGGCCTGCATTTGCGTCCCGCGGGGATTCTCTGCCAGGAGGCGGTAAAATATAAGGCGCTGATCACGTTCAATTTCAAAGGGGGTACGGCGAACGCCAAGAGCGTGCTGAGCGTGCTGGGGGCATGCATCAAGTTCGGGGACACGATCGAGTTTGTCTGCGAGGGCGAGGATGAGGAAGAGGCGTTGAGAGGCGTCTTGAAAGCCGTGGCGAACGGGCTGGGCGAGTGAATTCTGGCGCCGCGCGGGGGTATCGCGGGGACGCCGCATCAAGGCGAGGATGTGCCGGAGGGATGAGGAGCGGATCCGCGTGGGGAAGCCGATGGGATGAGGATCGGATCCGCATGGGGATACCGATGGGAAGAGGATGATGTGCGCGGGGATTTCGCGGAGATGAGGAATGGCGCCGCGCGGGAGGCGCGCTAAGGCGGGGAAGTGCCGGAGGGGGCGGCAGGGTATGGAATCGAAAAAAGCGCAGGTCCTGCTGTCCACGTACCAAGGGGAACGTTTCCTGAGGGAGCAGCTGGACAGCCTGCTGCGGCAAAGCTGGGAGAACCTGGAGATCCTGGCGCGGGATGACGGGTCTACGGACGGCACGGTCGGCATCCTGCGGGAGTACGAGGGGAAATGCGGGAGATTGCGGGTATATCCCGAGGAAAACATCGGCGTCACGAAGAGCTTTTTTTCTCTTTTGGAACGGAGCGACGCGGATTACGTGGCATTTTGCGACCAGGACGACGTGTGGCTGGAGGATAAGCTGGAAGCGGCCATCGCGCGGTTGGAGCCGGAGCGCGGCCCCGCCCTGTATTGCGGCGGCAAGATCCTCACGGACGCTTCCCTGCGGTTGCTCCCGAAGCAGGACGTGAGCCGGAAGAGGCCGGGATTTGGCAATGCCGTTGTCGAGTGCATTTGTACTGGGTGCACGGCGGTCATGAACCGGAGCCTGGCACAAATCATGAAGGAGCGGATTCCGGAATATGCCATTTTGCATGACTGGTGGGCCTATCTTGTGGCTTCTTATGTCGGGAAGGTCATTTATGACCCGGAGGCGCATATCCTGTACCGCCAGCACGGGGACAACGTGGTTGGCGCGAAGGGCGGGTTTTTTGGGGAGCTGCGGCTGAAGGCGGCTTACCTTAGGAAGAACAAGGGGAAGCTGCGGCGGCAGCTGTCCGAATTTGCAAGGCTTTACCGGGGTGATGTGGAGAAGGACGCCTTGGTCGGTGCGGTATTGGATGCCGGGGCGGGCATGGGAAGGATCCGGATTTTGTGGAACCGGGGCATCTACCGGCAAAGCCCCATAGACGGCATCGTGATGCGGATGCTTTTCTTGGCGGGACGGATGCTGTGAGAAGCGCCGCGCCCGCCCGCGGGAAACGCCGGAGGAAAGGGCGCGGCGAGAGAAGGTTCGCGGGAGACGCGGCCAGGCGGCGAGTATGCGGGCAGGCAGGCGCGAGGCACCCTCTGGCGCGGAGGGGAACGCCGGAGGAAAGGGCGCGGCGAAAAGAGTGCTGCGGGAAAGCGTCGCGCCAGGAACGAAAGGGGCAGGATATGGGAAAGATATTGGTGACAGGGTGCGGCGGCCAGCTTGGGCGGGCAATCAGCCGGGAATACGAGGGAAGCGGCGCCGAGCTCGTCCTTACGGACGTGCGGCAGGGCGACGGGGCGTCCGCCCTTGATATTACGGATGTGGGCGAGGTCATGGATTTCGTGCGCGGCGTGAAGCCGGACGCCATCATTAATTGCGCGGCGCATACGGCGGTTGACCTTTGCGAGAAGCAATGGGATCTGGCATACCGGATCAACGCCATAGGCCCTAGGAATTTGAGCATCGCGGCCACGGAGGTTGGCGCGAAGATGATACACGTTTCCACGGATTATGTGTTCGCCGGGGATGGGACGAGGCCGTATACGGAGTTTGACGCCCCATCCCCGAACAGCGCGTATGGCAAGACGAAGCTGGAAGGGGAGAATTTTGTCCGGGATTTCGCGGACCGGTATTTCATCCTTCGCACGGCCTGGCTGTACGGCGAGGGCAAGAATTTCGTCCGGACCATGCTGCGGCTGGCGGAAACGCATCCGGAGGTGACGGTGGTGGACGACCAGGTGGGCAGCCCGACAAGCGCCGCCGAGCTGGCGCGGCTGATCCATTTCCTGGAGCCGACGGAAAATTACGGCTTGTTCCACGCGACCTGCGAGGGGAGTTGCAGCTGGGCTGATTTTGCCAAGGCGATTTTCGCCGAAGCCGGGAAGGGGACGCGTGTCGTCCCGGTCACTCAAGAGTTGTGGTGAAAATTGAAAATCACAGAGCCATGCAGAACCATATT
>CAZOLD010000068.1:1744-7701 GCA_964580595.1 uncultured Eubacterium sp. | reverse complement strand
ATGCGGATCGGACTGCAAGCAGTCCATCCGCATGCCCATTGCGACTGGGCTTTCAAATTAGATTGCGTCGTCTTTCCCATGCGTCGTGTTCGTGATCATGCCCTTCTGGAAGAGCCCGGAATAAATGTCCTCCATCAGCGTGAGCGCGCCGGCATACCCGATGTATGTCCGGGAGAGCACCACCTGGTCGGTAATCGGCAGGCTGTGACAGACCAGGATGCTGTTCGTGCGCCCCGCAAGCTCCCTGTCCCAGCTGCTCCCTAAGATCAGGGACTTGTTCTTCCGCGCGGCGATTTTTTCCTCGATGTCCGCCCGGATCACGGCATTGTCGCCCTCGTAAACGAGCGCCTGGGAGATCTCCGCGCCCATCCCGGCCGCCGCCGCGTCCACGAGCTTTTTCGACGACGCGCCCGGCTCGTCAACCTCGTAAAGCGACACCACGCTCATCCCCAGCTCGCCGGATAAGAATCCCGCCGTGCCCAGGCCGTACGCCGCGTCCGAGGCGATATAGGCGTCGTAGGGCAGGTAGCTCGCGTAATCCGAGAAAAGGTCGCCCAGCGACACGAAATATTTCTTATACTCTTCCTCTTCCCGGCCGATGAACGCCTCCACAGACGCCTCGTCTAAAGAAAGCTCCGCCGCGATCCGCCGCAGGAACGCCCCCGTCTCTTTCAGCCCGACCGGCAGGACCGGCTCATGCACCCAGGGGGTATGGTATTTCTTCTCGCATAGCTTCGCCGCGCCGACCCCCACCCATGGGGAGAGGACGATATTTAATCTCGCGTTCGGGATATCCTTCCAGGCCGCGGCGCCGCCGCCCTCGTAGCCAAAGAGGATGTTGGCCTCTAACCCGATCCCCTCTAAGAGCCTTTTTATCTCGTGCAAGTCGCCGCGCCACCTGGGATCCTGGAACGGCACCACGGAAAACACGTTCACGAGGTTTTCCCTGACGTGGGGCTCTTCGTCCCCCACGAACTGCTCGATGATCGCCTCGATCACGAGGTCGTGGCCGACATAGTTGTTCCCCCTGAAGCCCGCCGTGTCAATGCCGACGACGGGATGCCCCCGGTCCGCGCGGTCCCTCGCCACCTGCTCCACGTCGTCCCCCACGATTCCCGCCGTGCATCCCGCGAGGATGACGTAAAGGTCGGCGTCGATGACCTGGAACGCGGCGTCGATCAGCTCGCCTAATTTCTTCTCGCCCCCGAACACGACCTCGTTCTGCGTCGAGTTCGTGCAGGGAATCTGGCCGCCGCCCGCGTACCCTTCCCCCTGGTACCCCGCGCCGGCGCCGGCATACGCGAACTGCCTGGCGGAACACCCGGGGCCCGCATGGATGACCGGCACCGCCCTCTCTATCCCCAGCACCGTCTGCTGCGCACCCAGCGCGCAGGTATATTTCGCTTCCTGAACAATGCGGCTCATCTCATATTTCTCCTATCTATATACTATGTTTTTGGGGACAATTAAAGATAATCGCGCTCCTGCTCCATCCACCACCCGGTGTACGGGAACGTGTTGTATTCCTTGAGCGTGGTGAGGATGCCCCGCGCCTTAAGCAAGTCGCGGATCCGCTTCCCCAAAATCAAAATCCCGTCGTATCCCGCGCTGATGTTGATCTCGCCCTCAAGCAGGCAGGGGATCCCCAGCTTTCCCCCCAGGATCGTCATGTTCATGTGCCTCACGATCATGAAGTCGGGATTTGCCCTCTTGATGAGCTTGATGACCTCGTAGGGCTGCTTGTTGCAGACGCTGAAGCCGTCCACGTCCCCGGCGACCCTGATCATCTCGCTCAACGTGCTGTCCGCGGCGTCCTTCCCGTCGGTCCTCATGTCATGGTGGAGCGTCGTGATCCCGCATATCTCCATCCCCAAGTCCGTCACGAGGCTCGCCATGTTATGCGCGTAGGAGTCCCCGGCGTAAATATATACCCTCTTGCCGGAGAGCTCCGCCCTCAGCTCCTCAAGCTCCGGCCGGATCCGCGCGTGCTCCTCCTCGATCAGGTCCTCGACCATGCCGGATCTGCCGGTGACCCGCGCGACTTCCCGGTACCACCGGTCCGTCCAGTCCATCCCGTACGGGGCGGGCGCGTTGATCTTGGGCACGCCGAACTCCTTCTCGAGCACGTCGACCACGTAAGTGCCTAGCGTCTCGCAAATCTGCGTGCTGCACGCCGCCTCCCCCATCCTGGCTATCGTGTCAATGTCCGCTAAGGGCACGAGGTAATTCGGCCTGAGGCCGAGCTTTGCCAAGATCGGCGTGAACGAGTCCGAGCCTAGGAAATTGAAGATGTTCACGAGATCCTCCTGCTTTTTCTCCGGCTTCCTCACGACCTTCCTCAATAGCCCGTGGTACGCCGCGTCGAACCCTGACGACCATATCTTTGACTTGAATCCCTCGCAGAACACGGGGACGATCGGGATGCCCAGCCTTTCCGCCATCTCGTCCGCGAGGCTCTCGATGTCGTCGCCGACGATCCCCGCGGCGCAGGACGACTGCACGAATATGGCGGTCGGCGAGAAGCGCTCCACGGCCAGGCTTATCGCCTCCTCCAGCTTCTTAAGCCCCCCGTATATCGTCTCCTTTTCGGAAATGTTGCTGCAGATGATCTGCGCCTTGAACGGCTCCACTCCCCTTCCTGCCGCGGAATTCTTGATCTGCTCGTGGATCTGCGGGGTATTCGCGAAGCATCCCATCGGCGAGTGGACGACGACCGCCGCGCCCCTCACGTTGTAGCATACCGTCGCCGCGCACATCTGCGCGCAGTCGCTGCATTGCGTGAAGCGCCTCCCGCCGTCCGGACGCTTGAGATTCTCGGAGCATTCCTGCAGCTCGCTCGCTTTCCCCTGGAACGAAATGATGGACTTGAGCCTCCTGTCCCTTACTTCCACTTCTGATGACGCAATCGCGCTCATTTCCCTACTCCTTTCATCCATGGCGGCCCTGTTTCGTTTGAAACGCCGTATCTTAAACGCGTGATTGGGACGCCGCGGCTTAAATGCTGTAATCGTCCGCCATGAGGCCGAACTCCATCAGGATCTCCTCCAGCCGCTCCTGCGACATCGGCGTGGGAATCGAAAAGCTCTCGTTGTCGATGACCGCCTTCGCGAGGTTCCTGTATTCCTGCGCCTGGCGGCATTCCGGCTTGTACTCAATCACGGTCTTCTTGTTGATCTCCGCGTGCTGCACGATGTTGTCGCGCGGCACGAAATAGAGCAGCTGCGTGCCCAGCTCCTTCGAGAAGGCGCGCAAGAGATCCATCTCCCTGTCGACGTTCCTGCTGTTGCAGATGATGCCGCCCAGCCTCACGCCGCCGGTCTTCGCGAACCTGCGGATCCCCTTCGCGATGTTGTTCGCGGCATAAAGCGCCATCATCTCGCCGCTCGCCACGATGTAAATCTCCTTCGCCTTCCCCTCGCGGATCGGCATGGCGAAGCCGCCGCACACGACGTCGCCCAGGACGTCGTAGAACACATAGTCCAGGTCGTCCGTATAGGCCCCCAGGTTCTCCAGCATGTTGATGGAAGTGATGATCCCGCGCCCGGCGCAGCCGACGCCCGGCTCCGGCCCGCCCGACTCGACGCACCGGATGCCGCCGTACCCTTCCCTCATGATCCGGCTTAGCTCGATGTCCTCCCCCTCGTCCCGGATCGTGTCTAACACGGTCTTCTGCGCGAGGCCGCCCAGCAAAAGCCTCGTGGAATCCGCCTTCGGGTCGCAGCCCACGACCATGACCTTCTTGCCATGCTCCACTAGCCCCGCCGTCAAGTTCTGCGTCGTCGTGGATTTCCCGATCCCGCCTTTTCCGTATATCGCAATCTGCCTGATGTTACCCATGTGAAAACGTCTCCTTCATGATAAGCTGCCTCTGGTAAATCTGGTCCCCTACGTCCTTCCCCCCGGGAATGCCCGCCGCGTCCGCGCGGCATCTCTGGCAATGCCGGAAGACGTCGACATATTTCTCCGCCCTTGCCCTGGCCGCGCTGATCTGGCGGCAGGTCGGCTCCTTGTAATCCTTCATCTCATGCTGCGGGATGAGCGGGATGATGTTGTAAATGCTGACCCCAAGCTCTCCCATTTTCTTCGCGATCGCCTCGATATGGTCCCCGTTGACCTCCGGCACGAGGACGGTGTTCACTTTCACTGTGATCCCGCCCGCGAGAACCTTCGCGATCCCCTCAAGCTGGTTCGCGATAAGGATCCGCGCCCCCTCGACGCCCTCGATTTTCCTGCCGTGGTAAATGACGTACTTATTCATCCGGGCCTCGATTTCCGGGTCAATCGCGTTCACGGTCACCGTCAGCGTGTCGACCCCGGCCTCGATGACCTCCTCCGCCCGCTCGCTTAGCAGCAGGCCGTTCGTGCTCATGCACTTGATTAGGCCCGGGAACCGGGCGCCGACCAGGCGGAAGGTCTCCAGCGCGTCGTCCGTCGCCAGCGTGTCGCCGGGCCCCGCGATCCCCACGACCGAAATCTCGGGAACCAGCTCCAGGGCCTTCCTCACGACGTCCACGCACTCTTCCGGCTTAAGCACCTTGCTCGCCACGCCCGGCCTGTCTTCCTCGTCATTCAGCGCGCGCTCGCAGAAGCGGCACGCGATGTTGCACGCGGCGCATACCGGGAGGTGGATCCTCCCCTTGTTGTTCTTCTGCCCACCAAAGCACGGGTGGGAATTCCGCAGGTCCTCATATGTATTGCTCATTTTCCCTCCCAAAAGTCAAGGCGCCCCCGTCCGTCAGGCGGCGCCCCTCACGGCGGCCTTCAGCCTGCCTAGCGCCTCGGCCAGGACGGCCCTGCCGGTCGCGATGTTGATCCGCTCAAAGCCCTTCCCGGCGTCCCCGAACAGCGAGCCGCGGTCCAGCCACAGCCCCGCTTTGTTCACGATCAGATCCTCCAGCTCGATCTCGCCTAAGCCCAGCGCCCTGAAATCCAGCCAAAGCAGGTAGGTCCCCTCCGGCTCGATCAGGCGGACCTCCGGGATCTCCCTCGCCAGGTACCCCCTCACGAATTCCAGGTTTTCCTGCAGGTAGGCAAGGAGCGCGGCGTACCATTCCCCGCCTTTTTCGTATGCCGCCTCGCAGGCGACGATCCCCATGGCGTTCGCCTGGCTGTACCCCGCCGCCGCAATCTGCCGCTTGAATTCTCTCCTTAACGTCTCATTCTCGATGATGATGTTGGAAATCTGCAAGCCCGCCAGGTTGAACGTCTTCGCCGGGGACGTGCACGTCACGGCAAGGTCCCTTATCCTCCCGTCCGCGTTGATGAGCGGCGTGTGGACGTGCCCGCGGAACGTGAAATCCGCGTGTATCTCATCGCTCACGACCACCACGCCGTGCCTCAGGCAGATTTCCGCTAACTCCCTAAGCTCCTCCGCCTCCCATACGCGCCCGACCGGGTTGTGCGGGCTGCACAGGATGAAGAGCTTGACGTGGTTTTCCTTGATTTTCCTCTCGAAATCCGAAAAATCGATGCGGTACTTCCCGTCCGGCGAGAGCACGAGGTCGCTGCTTAGGATCTTCCTGCCGTTATCCCGTATGACCTGGGAAAACGGGTAATAGACCGGCTGCTGGATCAGCACGGGGTCGCCCGGGGACGTATATGCCCTCACCGCCGTGGCCAGCGCGAACACCACGCCCGGCGTCTTCACGATCCAGCTTTCCTCGATCTCCATGCCGTGGCGCTCTCCTAACCACCCCGACACCGCGGCGAAATACCGCTCCCCTGTTTCCGTGTAACCGAAAATGCCATGCTCCGCCCTTTCCTTGATTGCCTCTATGATGCCGGGACACCCCTCAAAATCCATGTCCGCCACCCAGAGCGGCAGCACGCCCTCCGGCTTGCCGCGCCGCTTCGCGGAGTCGTATTTGAGGCATCCGGTGCCCCTCCGCTCCGGCAGCTTGTCGAAATCAAAATTCCCGCCCATCGCCAATTATCCTCCCGAAATAATGCCCGCGCCG
>CAZOLD010000068.1:0-1644 GCA_964580595.1 uncultured Eubacterium sp. | reverse complement strand
AGGTCCGCGATCAAGTCCTCCTTGTCCTCTATCCCCGCGGACAGCCGCAGGATCCGGTCCGTGATCCCGTTTTTTTGCCGCTCCTCCTCGGGGACGTCGGCATGGGTCTGCGTAATTGGGTACGTAAGGAGCGTTTCCGTCCCCCCTAGGCTCTCCGCGAAGGGTATGAGCTTCGTCGTTTTTAAGATATGCAAGGCTAAGCCCGCGCTCGATACCTTGAAGGTCAGCATGCTGCCGAAGCCGCTCGCCTGCCTCTTGCACGTCTCATGCCCTTCCGTCCCCAGGATCCCCGGGTAGTAAACTTCCTCTACGCCGCGCTCGCCCCGCAGGAAATCGGCGAGGGCCATCGCGTTCTCCTGGGCTTTCTCCATCCGGATCGGCAGCGTCTTCATTCCCCGGATGATCAGCCAGCTGTCAAACGGCGAGAGGCCGGAGCCGATCGTCTTGCCGATGAAGCGCAGCCTCTCCAGGATTTCCGGGGACTTCGGCACGACAAAGCCCGCGAGCGTGTCGTTGTGCCCGCCTAAGAACTTCGTCGCGCTATGGACCACGATGTCCGCGCCGAGATCCAGCGGATTCTGGAAGTACGGCGACATGAACGTGTTGTCCACGATGAGGAGGATCCCGTGCCTCTTCGCGATTTCCGCCATTTTCCGAATGTCCGTCACGCGCATCATCGGATTGGTCGGCGTCTCGATGAACAGCGCCCGCGTGCTCTCTTTTATGAAATCCTCCGGGTTTTCCGTGGAACAGTCGATGTGGCTGAATGAAATGCCGTTCTTCTCGCTGATATTGTCGAATAGCCGGATGCTGCCGCCGTACATGTCCGACTCGGTGACGATGTGGTCGCCGGGCCGAAACAATTCCATCATCGCGGAAATCGCGGCCATCCCGGATGAGAAGGCGACGGCGCCCGCGCCCCCTTCTAAGGAAGCCACGATTTTTTCCGCCTGCTCCCTCGTGGGGTTCTGCATCCTGCTGTAATCATACCCGGTGCTCCGCCCGACTTCCGGATGCGCGTAAGTCGCGGTCTGGTAAATCGGGAAGCTCACCGCTCCCGTCAGGTCCTTAGACGGCTCCCTGCCGTTCCCGTATATGCATCTCGTGGAAAATCCAAAACTCATCTTTTTCTTCCTCTCTCCCCCGCGCTTACAACCCGCGCTTACAATAGGTTATCTCATTCCCGGGAATTTGCATAATACGATTTTCCTTGAACCGGTTATAGCATGAAATTATAAGGGTGCCAGAGATTGCTGGATGTCAGTATCAATGATATAATCGTCCCCATGGACATAACAAGGGATTGGACAAGGGGGCAGGGCATACAGACCCCTGACTAAAATCTTGACTTTTGGGCTTCGCGATTAAGGCTGCGGATAGAGATAGCAAAATCGAATGAGGTCGAACAAAACAGTGCGGGAGAACGAGTATATGGATTATCGAATTGATGAAGTTCAGCTGAAAAACTTCGGAATGATAGAAGATTTTTCCAGCGATCAGTTTGCAAATATCAATCTCATCATAGGGGAAAACGGGACAGGGAAAACTTTTTTCTGAAGGCTCTCTATTCTGCTGTCCGGTCGTTGGAAGAATACAAGCGGGGAGATGATATCCGACCGATCACGGATGTTTTATCCGAAAAAC
>CAZOLD010000067.1:0-7772 GCA_964580595.1 uncultured Eubacterium sp. | reverse complement strand
CCTGACCTTTCGCGTGTGAGGCGAACGCTCATCCCGGCTGAGCTATGCTTCCATTCGCGGCACGCGTGCCGCTTCTGTCATTATAGCACATTGCCCCGCAGAAAATCAAGACCCAATTTCCCGCGGGGGATCCTCCACGTCGCCCGGCTGCCGCCGCCTCTTCCCGTTGCGGTATTGCACCGGGGTCATGCCGAACAGCTTCTTGAACTGGCGGACGAAATGCTCCACGTTCTGGTACCCCGCGTTCGCCGCCACGTTATCCACCGTCATGCTCGTGTTCTTTAGTAGCGTGCATGCCTTCTTCATCCGGACGTTCTGTAAGATCTGCCCGAAATTCTGCCCCGATTTCTCACGGATATATTTGGACAGGTAAGGCTTCGACAGGTGCATCTGCTCGGAGAGCTCGTCTAGCGTCACGGTCCGGTAATGCTCATGGATATAATTCATCATCTCGTTGAGGCGCTCGTCCCTGCACTCCTCCGCCTGCCGGATCCGCTCAAGCTTGTTCACCGCCACGCAAAGGGCCTCGATGGAGGACGTGATGATGTCCTCATTGATGCCCACGCCCCAATACAGCCGCTGGTCGCAGGAAATCCCTACGTAAGACACGGCCTTGGACGAGGATCCCTTGGAGAGGGAATGCTCCTCATAGACCGAAAGCTCGTAGCTGACGTCGAAATACTGCTTGAGCGCGTTGCTCACCGCGTCTAGGCGCCCGTTCCCGCTCCCCTTCACGGTCCGCTCCTGCCCCTTATGGGAAATGACGGCCTCCGCCACGATCCCGTTCTTCTGCTTGAAATGACATTCCTTGATCCTGAAATGCGGCGTGTTCCCGACGTAATTCTCCTCAAACACCTGATACACCAGCTGCGGCGTCAGCTCCATGTGCCTGTGGTCGGACACGCCCTTCACCGTATACCCAACCTCTTCCTTCATCTGCTCCGGCAGGGTGATCCCATAATTCTGCTTCAGGATATAGCTGACCCCGCCCTTCCCGGACTGGCTGTTGATCCGGATCACGTCCGAATCGTAGGTGCGCCCCACGTCCTTGGGGTCAATCGGCAAATACGGCACGGTCCACTTCCCGTCCGGATCGGCCTCGCGGCAGGCCATCCCCTTGGCGATGGCATCCTGGTGCGATCCGGAAAACGCCGTGAACACGAGCTCCCCGGCATAGGGCTGCCTGGGGGAAACCTTCATCCTGGTGCATCTCTCATACGTCTCCACGATCCTTGGCATGTCGCTGAAATCCAGCTTCGGGTCAAACCCATGGGAAAACATGTTCATGGCCAGGGTGACGATGTCCACGTTCCCCGTGCGCTCCCCGTTCCCAAAAAGCGTCCCCTCAATCCTGTCCGCTCCCGCTAAGATCCCGAATTCCGCGTCGCAGATCCCGACGCCCCTGTCATTGTGCGGATGGAGGGAGAGCACGACGCAATCCCGGTATTTCATGTGCTTGCTCATGTACTCCACCTGCCCCGCGAAAATATGCGGCATCGCGTTTTCCACGGTCGTAGGCAGGTTGATGATCGCCTTGCGCTCCGGCGTGGGCTGCCAGACGTCTAACACCGCGTTGCACACCTGCAGCGCGTAATCCACCTCCGTCCCGGAGAAGCTCTCCGGGCTGTACTCAAAGGTGAAGTTGCCATCCGTCTCCTCCGCCAGCTCCTTTAAGAGCTTCGCGCCGTCCACGGCAATCTGCTGGATCTCCTCCTTGCCCTTCTTGAACACCTGCTCCCGCTGCGCCACGGACGTCGAATTGTACAGGTGCACGACGGCATGGGGCGCGCCCTTGACCGATTCGAACGTCTTGCGGATGATATGCTCCCTGGCCTGCGTCAATACCTGCACGGTCACGTCGTCCGGGATCATGTCCCTCTCTATCAGCGTGCGCATGAAATTATATTCCGTCTCCGACGCCGCGGGGAACCCGACCTCGATCTCCTTGAACCCGATGTCCACCAGCAGCCGGA
Organism: uncultured Eubacterium sp.; assembly: GCA_964580595.1. Taxonomy (GTDB): domain Bacteria; phylum Bacillota; class Clostridia; order Lachnospirales; family Lachnospiraceae; genus Petralouisia. Next base: position 5,799 of record CAZOLD010000067.1, on the reverse strand, counting down.
AAAACTCCAGCTTCTCCTCTAGGCTCATCGGCTCGACCAGCGCCTGGTTGCCATCCCGCAAATCCACGCTGCACCAGATGGGCGGGTCGGAGATATATTCCTTCTTTACCCAGTCATACGTAACCTCGGGCGGCATGAAATACTGCCTTTGGTATTTCTCATGATTCTTCATGTCCCTATCCCTCGCTTTTTGACGGGTTTTATCTTAACATAGTTTTTTTTCCTTGTATAGTGATATTTTTTATCAGTTTAATTGATTATTATTAATCTGAAAGCCCGGTCGCAGCGGAGCAATCCGTGGGCTTTCATCCATGGTGGTGCCCCGCTTGCGGGGCATGAGGGGTTAATGTAAAAGCCGCGAAGCCGGGCTGCCGCCCTAGGGCTCGAACTGGCTTTGGTAAAGCTCGCGGTAGAAGCCGCCGCGGCTTATCAGCTCCTCGTGCCTGCCCTGCTCGACCACCTTCCCGTCCCGCATCACCAAGATGACGTCCGCGTCGCGTATGGTCGGGAGCCTGTGCGCCACGAGGAAGCAGGTGCGCCCTTCCATCATCCGCGCGAACGCGTCCTGGACCTTCTGCTCCGTGAGCATGTCGATGGAGGATGTCGCCTCGTCCAAAATCAGCATCGGCGGCAGGCAAAGCATGGCCCTAGCGATGCACAGAAGCTGCTTTTGCCCCGCGGAGAGGCTGCCGCCTTCCTCCCCGATCACCGTGTCATACCCTTTCGGCAGCCGCCTGATGAAGCTGTGCGCGTGCGCCGCCTTCGCGGCCGCAATCATCTCCTCCTCCGACGCGTCAGACTTCCCTAGCAGGATGTTTTCCCGCACCGTCCCCGCCCTCAGCCAGGTTTCCTGCAGCACCATCCCGTAGCTTCCCCTCAGGCTCCCCCTCGTGACTTCCCGAATGTTCTTCCCTTCCACCTTAATGCTGCCGCTGTCCGCCTCGTAAAAACGCATCAGCAAATTAATGATGGTCGTCTTCCCGCATCCGGTAGGCCCCACGATGGCCACGCGCTGCCCGGGCTTCACGGAAAGGCAGAACCCCTCGATTAATTTCTTCTCCGGAACGTAGGAAAAGCACACCTGCTCTAAGTCGACGTTCCCCTCCACGCCCATCAGCTCCGCGGCCCCTTCCGGCTCCGGCTCCTGCGGCTCCTCCTCGATGAGGGCAAAAACCCGCTCCGCGCAGGCGAGCGCGTTCTGCAACTCCGCCACCACGCCGGAGATCTCGTTGAACGGCTTCGCGAATTGGTTGGCATAGCTAAGGAAGCAGGTCAGCTGCCCCACCGTTATCTGCCCGCGGATCGCAAGAAGCGCGCCGAAAAGCCCCACCCCGGCGTAGACTAAGCTGTTCACGAAGCGGGTGCATGGGTTGGTGAGGGAGGAATAAAACACGGCCCTCAGGGAGGCCTTCTGCAGCCTGCCGTTTATCTCGTCGAATTCCTCCCGCGCCTCCCGCTCCCTGGAATAGGCCTTTACCGTCTTTTGGTTTTCCACGATCTCGTTTAGGAACGCCGCCTGCTCCCCCCGGATGGAGGATTGGAGCGTGAACATCGAGAAAGTGCGCTTCGCGATGAAATTCGCCGTGAGGAGCGATAACGGCGTGAGCAGCGCCACGACCAAGGCAATCCGGGGATCGGCCCAAGCCATGTAGAAAAACGTGCCCAAAATCGTGATCGCGCCGGAAAACAGCTGGGAAAAGCCCATCAAAAGCCCGTCCGCGAATTGATCCGCGTCCGCGGCAATCCGGTTGGCAATCTCCCCCTTCGGCCGGGAATCTAAGAACTTTAGCGGGAGGATCTCCAGCTTCTCGAACGCCTCCCGGCGGATATCCCGCACGACGCCGTACGCGGCCCTGCTGTTGCACGCGTCCCGCAGCCATTGCGCCGCCGCCGTCCCGGCCGCTAAGAGGGCGATTTCCGGCAGGATACGACCGGCTGCCGCGAAATCCACCTGTCCTGGCCCTAGAACATGGTCGATGGCGCGCCCCGCTAAGACCGGGATGTACAAGGACGCCAGGGACGTGCCCGCGGAAAGGAGCAGCGAAAGCGCCAGAAAAGCCCGGTACCGCCCCGCCCTTTTCATGATTTTCCCCACCAGCTGCCGCCTCCGCATGGCCATCCCCTCCCTTTCTCCTTGCCCCGCCGCCCGCTGCCGGGAATCAAGGCGAGCCCGCGTCCTGCCGCGTTTTGCAAATTTCTTGGTATATCCCGCAGGAAGACAAAAGCTCCTCGTGCGTGCCTTTCCCCGCGATCCGCCCGTCGTCCATCACGATGATTTGGTCCGCGTGCCTGACGGACGAGGGCCGCTGCGAGACGAAAAAGATCGTCGGCCGGTAATCCAGCTCCCTTAGGGCGGCCCGCAGCCGGGCTTCCGTCGCGTAATCTAAGGCGGACGCGCAATCGTCCAAAATCAGGATCTGCGGCCTGCGCACGAGCGCCCTCGCGAGCGCCAGCCGCTGCCTCTGGCCGCCGGAGAAATTCCTCCCTCCCTGCTCCACCACGGCGTCAAGCTTCCCTTCTTTCGCCTCCACGATGTCCATCGCCTGCGCCGCCCGCAGGGCCTCGTACAATTCCTCGTCCGTCGCGCCCGGCCTGCCCCAGCACAGGTTTTCCCGCAGCGTCCCCCGAAACAGCGCGGCTTTTTGCATGGCGATCCCGATGCTTCGCCGCAAGCCCTCGAGGGAGTATTCCCTCACGTCCCTCCCTCCCACCAGGACTTCGCCCCGGGTCACGTCGTAGAATCTCGGGATCAAATGCACCAGGGACGTCTTCCCGGATCCCGTCCCGCCGATGATCCCTACCGTCTCCCCCGCCTCGACGGAAAAATCAAGGTCGGACAGGCTCTCCGCGGACGCGCCGGGATAGGAGAAAGACACATGGGAAAACCGCACGGGCAGCGCCGATCCGGCCGCGACCGGGGCGCTCCCCCCGGCCTGCCCCGCCCGCATCTTTAAGATGTCCTGGATCCGGTTCCCGCAGGCAGCCGCCTTCGTGACCGTGATGATGAGGTTCGCCAGCTTGATCAGCTCCGCTAAAATCTGCGACATGTAATTGACCAGGGCGACAAGCTCGCCCTGGGTGAGGGCGCCGGCGTCCACCCGCGCCGCCCCCGTGCGCAGGATCGCCACCAGCGCGAGATTGACGATGACATAGGTAAGCGGGTTCAAAAGCGCGCTCACTTTCCCGGCAAGCGTCTGCGCGGCCGCCAGGCTGTCCGCCTTTTCCCGGAATTTTTCCGTTTCCTCGTCCTCTTTGTGGAACGCGCGGATGACGCGAACCCCGGATAAGTTTTCCCTTACGGCCAGGAGCACGGCGTCTAAGCGTTCCTGGACCTTGCGGTACAAGGGCACGCCCGCCGCCATCACCCCGAACACGGTCAAAAGGAGAAGGGGAATCGCGACCGCGAAGACAAGCGCCGCCCGCGCGTCCACGGAAAACGCCATGACAGCCGCCCCGAACACGATGAATGGGGAACGCAAAAAAAGGCGCAAGGCCAGGTTTACCCCGGACTGCACCTGGCTTACGTCGCCGGTCATCCTCGTGATGAGCGTGGACGCCCCCGCCTGATCCAGGTCCGAAAAAGAGAAGGACTGGATTTTCTCGAAAAGCAGGCTCCGCAATCTCGTGCCAAGCCCGACGGAGGCCTTTGCCGCGAAATATTGCGCCGTCACGGACGCCGCTAACCCGACCAGGCCAAAGAACGCCATCAAGAGGCACAGCCCCACGACGCGGCCCGTGTCGCGGCGCGCGATCCCTATGTCAATCACCTCGGAAACGACAAGCGGCACCGCCAGCTCGAACATCGCCTCTAGCATCTTGAACAAAGGGGCAAGCACGCATTCTTTCTTGTAATCCTTAAGGTATGCCAGCAATTCCCACATACGACAAAGACCCCCGTTCCCGTGTCAGGATCCCTTGCGGCCCCCCGCCCCTTGCAGGCGCTTGACGGCCATCGCGGACAGCATGCCAATCGCGATGCCCGCCGCCGTCCCCGACACGATGAGGAAAGGGAGGTAATAAAAAAGCGTGGCCGTCTCCACCACGAACGCGGCCGCTAGGATCTGCCCCACATTATGGAAAACCCCTCCCAGGATGCTCACCCCCGTGATGGAGAAAAGGCCCGTCTTTTTCGCCACCACCATCACGAGAAGGCTGAGCATCCCTCCGGCAAGGCTGTAGCCCATGCTCGCGAGGTTCCCGAACGTGAATCCCGCCAGGACAATCCGCACGAGGGAAAGCGTGAGCGCCTCCTTCGCGCCAACTAGGTAGAGCGTGACCATGACGACCATGTTCGCCAGCCCCAGCTTCACGCCCGGGATCCCAAGGTTAATCGGGATGAGGGACTCCACGTAGGAGAACACGAAAGCCAAGGCGGCCAACATCCCCATATAGGCTGCTTTCCTTGCCATGCTTCCCCCTCCCTGCCGCCATGTGTGCGGCAACGCCGCCTTAATGCGTGACCGCGTCCACTTGCGCGTCCGCGCCCTCGCCTTCCCGAATCTCCACCACGACCCGGTTGGGCAGGCACACCAGGCTCTCGCCCGGCATCCGGACCGGGCGGTGCCTCACGCAAATCTGATCCGGGCAGCTGGCCCCCGTCATGTCCGCCTCGCCGCCCGCAATCTTTAGCAAGTTGTATTTCCCGCCCGGCAGCTCGATCCTGGCGCTCGCGTCCTCCGACAAAGGGTACCTGGCATATTCCTCCCCGTCTACCAGGACGACTGCCTCCCCGCTCCCGTCGGCGGATTTCCCGGCGAGGGAAAAGCCCGCGTACGCCACGAGCGCCGCCGCAAGGAGCGCCGCCGCTAAAATCATGTCATTTCTTTTTTTCCGCCCCGAATCCGCGGCGGTGTCCTCTTCCCGGCTCCCCGTATGCCTTGAATCCATGACGCGATTTTCTTCCTGCCTCCCCGCGCCCGCGGCGGGATCCTCACATCTCCTCATATTCCCCGAACCCGCCCGTGCAGCGAATCCTCCCGTCATTCAAAATCCACATGGCCTCCACGCCGGGCATTGTCTCCACCAGAGTTATCCCTTCCTCCACCTCCATGTTGAACAGGGCCGTGGAGAGCGCGTCTGCCACCCCGGAATCCCCGGCCATGACGGAAACGGAAGGGAAAAAGGACGCGGGCATCCTCGTGTCCGGGTCTATGATATGGCAATACCGCTTCCCGCCCACTTCGTAAAAACGCTGGTAATCCCCGCTTGTCACGATGGTCGCGTCCGCCAAGCTCACGGCCGCCGCATATCCATCCTCCTGCTTCGGATCCTCCACGCCTACCTTCCAGGGCTGCCCGTCCGGCCGGCCTCCCACGGCGCACACGTTCCCGCCCACGCTGATCAAGACATGGTCCATCCCAATCTCCTTAGCATATTCCGACAGCCGCTGCACCGCGAACCCCTTGCCGATGCTTCCCACGTCTAAGGACATTTGCGCGTCCGCCAGATATGCCGTGGACGCCTCCTCATCCAGCACCAGGTTCCCGATATCGGCGTGCCGCGCCCGCTCCCTTAGCAAATCCTCCGGCGGGAGCTTGGCGTCCCCGGGATTTTCCAGCCCGGCCTCGCGATACTCATGCCATGTCTGCAAAACGCTCCCGTACGCGATATTCACCTGGCCGCCGGTCATTTCGCACATCTCCTTCCCCAGGGAAAGGAGCTCCATGATATCCCGGTCCACCTTGACCGGCTCCTTGCCCGCCGCGTCGTTAATGGTCTTGATGTTGGAAATCCCGGGATAGGTATGGTAAATGTCAAACAGCCGGTGGTAACGCCGCAGCTCTTTTTCCAGCAAGCCCA
>CAZOLD010000066.1:0-7822 GCA_964580595.1 uncultured Eubacterium sp. | reverse complement strand
CAGGGCATGATCCCGGCCGCGCCCTCCCTGACGGGGAAATGCCCGGGGAAGAGGTCGGTTTCCCTTTCCTGGAACCCGAACAAGAACGTGAGCGGCTATCTCCTATACCGTTCCACGAAGAAGAATTCCGGGTATAAGAGGATCGCGACGTTCCAATCCGGCACGAGGGCGTCCTACACCGACAGGAAAGTCAGAAAAAATGTCACCTATTACTACCGGATCAAGCCATTCAAGAAGATCGGCAACCGAAAATTTTACGGGGTACGCAAGCAGGTGAGGGTCAAGGTCGTGATTAAGGCCAAGAAGAAGGCAAAGTCAAAGTCAAAGAAAAGATAGGATGAGATGGTAAGAGAGCAATATGCGCGCCTGAAGGCGGGGGAGGATTTGCGCAAGTCCCTGATTGGCTTAAAGCAGGAATTGGGGGAAGAAGGGCCTAAGCGGGAGCTCCTTGAGCTCCTAGGCGGCGATTATTCGCTGCTAAGGGGGCTTTTGGGGCATGAGGATCCCAAAGTGCGCGGGAATGCCGCGATGGTATTAGGCAGGCTTGGCGCAGATGAGAACGCGCAGGCGATTTACGAGGCCTACCGGAACGAGGAAAAACGCTTCGTGAGGAGCAGCTACCTAGACGCGCTCGCGGGCCTTGACATCTCGGGCTTCAGGGAGGGGCTAAAGGAGCGCCTGGCGCAATTGGAGGAGAGCGAGCCAAAGGAAGACGAGGAAAAGCACGTCAGGGAAGAGATATCCTCCCTGCGGAAGCTTTTGGGGGATCAGGATGTCTGGGAGCGCCACCGGTTCTTGGGATTCCAGGAGACATACGGCGTCATCTTAGCGACAGGGGGCTGCCATGAGGACGTCACCGCCGCCCAGGTGAAGAGCGGGAAGGTGACGGTTATCCCGGGCGGCGTCCGCGTCGTCACGCGCCGGATCGCGCAAGTCATGGAGATCCCGACCTACCGGGAGATGCTGTTCCTTTTGGATATCGGGAAAGTGGGAGCGGACCCTAAGGAGGCGGCGGAGGAGCTTGCGCGCTCTAGCCTGTGCGGCCTCCTGGCCAAGGCGCATCCCGGCCAGCCCCAGGAGTACCGCTTCCGGCTGGACGTCCGCGGCGGGATGAAGCCCGATGCGCGCGGCGCGTTTGCCAAGAAATGCGCGTTTGCCCTGGAACAGGAGACGGGGCGTCGCCTCCGCAATTCCGTTTCGGATTACGAAGTGGAAATCCGTTTGGTGGAAAAGGGGACGGGGCAGTTCCTGCCTTTGGTCCGGATGCACACCTATGAGGATAGGCGTTTCGCGTACCGCAAGAATGCCGTCGCGTCCTCGATCCGGCCGTATCAGGCGGCACTTATCGCGAAGCTGGCGGAACCGTACCTTGCCCGGCAGGCTAGGGTGCTGGATCCTTTTTGCGGCGTGGGGACGATGCTGGTAGAGAGGGACAGGGCATGCCCCGCGCGTCATCTTTGCGGGGTGGATTATTTTGGGGACGCGATCCGGGGCGCCAGGGAGAATGCCAGCCTGGCCGGGAAGGACATCCGGTACATCCAGCGCGATTTTTTTGATTTCCAGGGAGGCCCGTTTGATGAGATTATCACCAATATGCCAGAGCAGGGCAGGATGGGGCGCGGGGAGCTGGACGCGTTTTACCGCCGCTTCTTCCGGAAAGCCGGGGAGATCTTAACCGGGCGCGGGCGGATCATCGCTTATACAGGGGAAAGGAACCTCGTGAAGAAATGCCTGCGACTGCACGGGGGGTTCTCCTTGCTTGAGGAATACGAGATGGACAGGGAAGGGGATCGCGCCCTTTTCATCTTGGGGGCGCGGGGAGCGAATCCATGACGTCTTAATCGGCCGGTTCCTAAAATTTTTGTAAAATGCCTTGACATCCGGAGGCTGCATTGCTATAATGCCATTTGTTGCTACGTGGGTTTCATCGCGCGGCTTCATGTGGGCGGAAGTGCTGGAATTGGCAGACAGGCAAGACTAAGGATCTTGTGTCTGTATAGACGTGTGGGTTCAAGTCCCATCTTCCGCATCGGGACATAGGGCCTCCGGCGCGGCCGGGGTGGCGGTTTTTGAATATTGCAATGCGAAGAGCGAGGTGGCGGTATCGAGAGTGATGCCGCCGCTTTTGCGTAACGGGAAATCGCGGCGGAATAGGGAGAAGGTTGGGATGTTAGAAGGGATAGAGGCGGCCTTATTTGATTTGGACGGCACCCTGGTGGATTCCATGTGGATATGGCATGACATCGACGTCGAGTTTTTGGAAGCGAGGGGCCTTGCCTTGCCGGATACTTACCAGAGCAGCATCGAGGGCATGAGCTTCACGGAGACGGCGGTATACACGAAGGACCTTTTTGGCTTGAGCGAGAGTGTGGACGAGCTAAAGGAGATCTGGAACGGGATGGCGATTGAGAAATACCGGCATGAGGTGCCGTATAAGCCGGGGGCGGAGGAGCTCCTGCGGCATTTGAGGGGGAAGGGGATCGGGATCGCGATCGCGACGAGCAATTCCAGGCAGCTCGTGGAGGCTGTCGCGGAATCCCTGGGCATTTCCCGCTATACGGATGAGATCGTGACGGCCTGCGAGGTGGAGCATGGCAAGCCGGCTCCCGATGTCTACTTAGAGGCGGCCTCCCGCCTGGGCGCGCGTCCGGAGTCCTGCCTCGTGTTCGAGGATGTCCCCATGGGGATTTTGGCCGGGAAGAACGCGGGGATGCGCGTGTGCGCGGTAGAGGACGACTTTTCCGCGGGACAGAGGGAAGAGAAAAAGAAGCTGGCGGATTACTATATCTCAAGCTTCCTGGAAATCCTTTAGGGCCTAACGCCACCTTTCGCGAAACACGTGGACCTAGGCAAGGTGCGGGAAGCCGGCATTTTCCCCAAGAGGGCGGGGGCGCGGGGAGCCGGGCTTTTCCTATGCATTAGGTAATCATTCCTAAGGGGGCGCGGGCATGCAGAGTTTCCGGATTGGGAAGGACGAGGCGGGGCAGCGCCTCGACAAATACTTAAAAAAGCTCCTGGCGGAGGCCCCGGATGGCTTCCTCTACAAGATGCTTCGCAAGAAGAACATCACCGTAAACGGGAAGAAGGCGGGCGGGGCGCAGAAACTGGCGCCGGGGGACGAGGTGACGCTCTTTTTTTCCGACGAGACCTTCCGCAAGTTTAGCGGGCGGCCCGTGGGAGAGGGCGGCATCCGGGCTAAGTACCCTTGCGTTCCCCTAGACGTGCTTTATGAGGATGAGGACATCTTAGCGATCAACAAGCCTGTCGGGATGCTCTCGCAAAAAGCGGCCCCCTTGGACATTTCCGCGAATGAGTACATCATCGGTTATCTGCTGGCGAAAGGGGACGTCACGGAACAGGGCCTGCGGACGTTCCGGCCTTCCGTCTGCGGGCGACTGGACCGGAACACTTCCGGCGTCCTATTGGCGGGCAAGAGCCTGAAGGGGCTGCAGGAGGTATCCGCGCAGCTTCGGGAGCGCAGGGCCAGGAAATACTATCTTTGCCTGACTTGCGGCCATGTCAAGGAGCCGCTTTGCCTGGAGGGCCGCCTTGGGAAAGAGGCGGGAGAGAACAAGGCGAGGGTGCTTGGCGAGGGGGAAGCGGGCGGCAAGATTGCCAGGACTTACTGCCGCCCGCTGTCATGGATGCCGGCGGGGGAAGGCGGGCCTTTGGGGCTTGCGGCGGAGGGATTCACGCTGCTTGAAGCACGGCTTGACACGGGGCGTTCCCATCAAATCCGCGCCCAGCTTTCCGCTTGCGGGCACCCGATCGTGGGAGACCCCAAATATGGGGACGCGCGGGCAAACGCGTGGTTCCAAAAAAAGATGGGGCTGCGTTTTCAGCTGCTCCATGCCAGCCGCCTTGAGCTGGACGGCGGGCCTATCATTTCCGCGCCGCCGGGTGAATGTTTCACGCAGGCCCTTCGCCTCGCGGAATCGTTGGGGGAATCGGATGGTAATCAGTATTGACATAGGGACGAGCTATTCTAGCGTGTGCGTCTTAGAGCCGGATGGCTTGGCCCGTCCGGTGGACATCGGCACGGGGACTTGCATCTATGGGGGAAAGTATTCCCTCCCGTCGGCGGTCTTCGTGGAAGAAGGGGGAAACGTGCTGGTAGGCCAGGCGGCGATGAACAGCCGGATGAGGAAGCCAGAGAATTTCCGCATGGAATTCAAGCGCGAGCTGGGCCGGGAAATCCCGATCGTTTTGGGGAACGAGGAGTTCTTGCCGGAGGATCTGTACACGGAATTGTTCCGCCATATGGCCTCTTGCGTGAGGAAGCTGTCCGAAGAGGAGATCGAGCTTGCTTATTTGACGTATCCGGCGGCGTACGGCGCCAAAAAGCAGGAAAAAATCGCGGGCGCGGCGAAGGCGGCGGGGATTCCCCGCGTCCGCCTAGTGGATGAGCCGACAGCCGCGGCGATGGATTATTGCGCGAACGGGTTCGTGAAGGATGGGCAGAAGATTTTGGTGTATGATTTCGGGGGCGGGACGTTCGACGTGTCCCTGATCCATTACAAGGACGGGGAGTTCCTGCCCCTCTCAGAGCCGCGGGGTCTTGACCGCTGCGGCGGCATTGACCTGGACCGCTTGATCTATGAGGACATGAAGGCTGCCGTCGCGGGCTCCCTTCCGGAGGGGGAAGCAGCCGGCCTGCCATATGTAAGGAGGCTGGATGCCCAGCTGGCCGAGCTGGCGGTCAAGGCGAAGCACCAGCTAAGCGCGGCGGAATCGTTCGATGAGGATATCCAGGTCGGCTTCGAGATGGTTCCCTACCATATCTCGCGCCAGGAATTCAGCCGCATGGCGGCTGGCCTGGTGGGACAGACCATCGCGGCGTGCCGGGACGCGCTTCGCTCCTCCGGCATGGAAGTGGGGGATTTATCCGCGATCCTCATGGTGGGCGGCACGAGCCGCGTCCCGCTAGTCAGAGACATGGCGGGGCAGCTCGCACAGGGCGTCCCGGTGCTTTACGCGGACGACTTAGAGCTCGCCGTCGCGCGGGGCGCCTTGAATTACCATTCGTACCGGAAGCGCAGGGAGGCGGAGGCGGAGGAGCGGCTAGATGAGAGCGAGGCCGCGCTGAACCGCTATTGGAAGGCGGCGGTAAACGGGGATCCCAAAGGGCAGCATAGCCTTGGGGATTGCTATTTCTGGGGCAGGGGGATCCCGGAAAATCCCAAGGAGGCCCTCCGCTGGTACCGGAAGGCGGCCGCGCAGGGATATCCACAGTCCCAGTACGACCTGGGCTTGTTTTGCCAATATGGCCGCTGCGGGCTTAAAAAGGACGAGGGGAAGGCCGCGGAATGGTACGAGAAGGCCGCGCGCGGGGGATTCGCGGAGGCGCAATATGCCCTGGGGCTGTGTTACCAATACGGCCGGGGCGTGCGCAAGGACGCGCAAGAGGCGGCCTTTTGGTACCGCGAGGCCGCTAAGGGCGGCTCCGCGAGCGCCGCGGAAAAGCTAAAGGAGATGTCTCATGGCGGCCTTTCATGAATGGGAGGAAAAGGCATTGTCCCTCCTTAGGCGGGCGCGTTCTCTTGCCGGGGATTTGGGGCTTCGCGCCCGGGAGGAGGCCATCGGCGAGCTGATGGAGGGAATTGCCGGACAGGAATGGATGGTGGTCGCGGCGGGAGAGGCGCGTCGGGGGAAGTCCATGCTCCTGAACGCGCTCCTAGGCGAGCGCGATCCGGTATTTCCCGTGGACGCCGGCATATGCACGAACGTGGTGACGGTCGCAAGGTACGGGGAAACGGAGCGCGCGGAGGCCTTGGTTCGCGATAAGGGGTCTGAAGGCGGGTACCGCAAGGTGGACTTGCCCGGGGAGCGGGCGGCGGAATATGTTTCGGAGCGGGGCAACCCGGAAAATTATAAGGACGCCGTGCTCGTGCGCATATTCCTCCCGAACCCTTTTTTGGAGGACGGGATCTTGCTCGCGGATACGCCGGGGAGCGGGAGCTTTTTGGCTCCTCACGAAGAAGCGGCGCGCCGGTTCCTGCCAAAGGCCGATTTGCTTTTGTTCGTGTGCGACGCGTGCGCGCCGATGGGGGAATCGGAGCTTTCCTACCTGAAGGAAGCATGCCGGCATTGCGGGAACATCCTCTTCCCCTTGACAAAGAAAGACGCGAATGAGCAATACTTTTCGGTCGCGGAGGAAAACCGGGGGAAAATCAGCCGGGCGCTTGGCATCCCGGAGGAGGAGGTTAAGATTATCCCGGTTTCTAGCGTCTTAATGCAAAAGGGCTTAGAGACGGGCCGGCAGGCCATGTGCGAAAGAAGCAATTTCGCGCAGCTAAATCGGGCCATCCTAGAACGGGCAAACGAGGGCCGCGCCGCTAAGATTCTCCCGTTTTTAGCCGCGGCGAAAGAGGAAGTGGGGAAAATCCAGGGGAGCCTCCCGCGCGCCCCAGAAATGGACGGGCAGGGGTGGAAATCCTCAGGCGACTCGGGCGATGGGAAGCCGGGCCTAGATCATGAGCCCATGGGCAGTGGAAAACCGGGCCGGGGGAATGAGGCCATGGGTGGCGGAAGACCGGGCCAGGGACAAGAGCTTTCGGGCGATGGAAGGCCGGGCCCGGCTCATGAGTCCATGGACAGTGGGAAACCGGGCCAGAGAGCCGCCTCCCGGATGCGGGCGTGGAAGCGGGCGGTCATCGAGGCCTGGCGTCGGTTCCTTAGTCGTTTCCATCTGAGACGGCGGGAGGATCAGGAAACCCCGCCCGCGCCAAGGTGCGGGGAGAAAGCGGAACACATGGACGCGGGAGCCTTGCCGCGAGGGAGCGGGGATGAGGCCGTGCCGGAGCCAGAGACTGCGACATATGTGGGCGGCGATGAGGCGGCGCGCCGTGAAGCCATGGCCTTGCGGGAGGAAATAAAGGCCTTAGAGGACGCGATCCGGGCGGAGGGAGGATGGGCATGCCGTTAAGGAGAGAGGTCCAAAGCTTATTGGGGCGCGCGCAGCGGCTGTGTCGGGACTGCCCCGAGGCGGATGGGATATCAAGGGCCGTGGGCGAGCTGAAAGAGAGGATGGACGCCCCGCCGCGCGTCGCGGTGGCAGGCACGCCGGGATCCGGGAAAACCACCTTCCTTAGCGCGCTCTTAGGGGCTGGCGTCCTTTGCGAGCAAAACCTGATGGATTTGCATAAGCCGGTATGGCTAAGATATGGCGAGGAGCCATCCTTAGCGTTATGTTTCCCGGACGGGAGGACGCGGGACGTATCCGTGCGCGACCTGGGGAAATGGAAGGATAGCGGGGAGGAGCCTTCTTTCGTGCTGTGCCGCCATCCGGACGATTTGCTGCTGCGGATGGAATTCATGGACCTGCCGGGGTTTGAGCTGGATCGCGGCGCGGATGCCGTGATTTACGCGTTTCACCGGACGGCCATGGAAGCGGACAGGGAGGCCTTGGAAACGCTTGTGGGGAACGGGGGCGCGATGTCCCCCGCCAACGCGATAGGGATCCTCACGAAGGCGGACGCCTGCGGGCTTTGGGACATATTTTGCAAGGAAACTCCCGTGGAGGCGGCAGCCCCCGTGGCGCGCGGGCTGATGGAGCGGGAAGAAGTGCGAAGGATGGCCTTTACGGTCGTCCCGGTCTGTGCGAAGGCGGCGGCAGGGTTTTCGCTCTTGACGGAGGAGGATTTTGCCTTGCTCATGGAACTTGCGGGATTGGGGCCGGAGGCCATGGAAGAGCTGCTCTGTGACGCGGGATGGTTCCTTCAGGAAGGCGGCGCGGGGACCGAAAAAGCCAGGGAGCACACGATGCGGCTGCTTGGGCAATACGGCATCCTAGAGGCGGCCACATTGCTTTCCCAGGGGAGGC
>CAZOLD010000065.1:0-8126 GCA_964580595.1 uncultured Eubacterium sp. | reverse complement strand
ACTTACGGACTTATTTTCGCATTCATCTTACCATAGATATCTGAAACTAACAAGAGTAGAGGGAAAAATGGCAATGACTTTGCGAATGGGCAATAGGCCGTTTCCCCATTGTGGAAAATGACGTGAACGGCAACAAATCCTTGCAATCCGTTGTGAAATATGCTAGGATATCCCCATATTAGTGTTGCGGTCCGGATTCATGTTTGGGGGGATCGTGTGCAGTAGCAAGTTGGAAGGAATCATAGTAAAGGAGAGGAAGAGATGAGCAAGAAAGTTGTTTTGGCAGGCGCGTGCCGTACGGCAATCGGAACTATGGGAGGCGGGCTCAGCACGACCCCGGCGCCGGTACTGGGGACGATCGTGATCAAGGAGGCCCTCAAGAGGGCGGGCGTCCCGGCGGATCAGGTTGACCATGTGTACATGGGCTGCGTCATCCAGGCGGGCCTGGGGCAGAACGTGGCGCGCCAGGCTTCCATCAACGCGGGCCTTCCAGTCGAGACGCCGGCGGTCACTGTCAACGTGGTATGCGGGTCCGGGCTGAACTGTGTCAACATGGCTGCGCAGATGATCCAGGTAGGCGACGCCGACGTCGTGGTGGCGGGCGGCATGGAGAACATGTCCATGGCCCCATACGCGGCGATGCAAGGCCGCTACGGGTACAGGATGAACAACGCCACTTTGGTGGATACCATGGTGAACGACGCTTTGTGGGACGCGTTCAACCAATACCACATGGGCATCACGGCGGAGAACGTGGCGGAGAAGTGGGGCCTGACCAGGCAGCAGCTTGACGAGTTCGCGGCCTCTTCCCAGCAGAAATGCGAGAAAGCGATGGCGGAGGGCAAGTTCAAGGAAGAGATCGTGCCGGTGGAAGTGAAGCAGAAGAAGAAGACCGTGATTATCGATACGGACGAGGGCCCGCGCCCGGGCACCACGCCCGAGAGCATCGCGAAGCTGCGCCCGGCGTTCAAGCCGGACGGCATCGTCACGGCGGCGAACGCGTCCGGCATCAACGACGGCGCGGCGGCTATCGTCGTCATGAGCGAGGAGAAGGCGAAGGAGCTGGGCGTCAAGCCGATGGCTACGTTCGTGGCGGGCGCGCTTGCCGGCGTGGATCCGGCAATCATGGGCGTGGGGCCTGTGGCGGCGACGAAGAAGGTATTCGCGAAGACGGGTCTTTCGATCGAGGACATGGATTTGGTGGAGGCGAACGAGGCGTTCGCGGCGCAGTCCTTAGCGGTCGCGAAAGAGCTGAATTTTGACATGAGCAAAGTGAACGTGAACGGCGGCGCGATTGCGCTGGGGCACCCGGTAGGGGCGAGCGGATGCCGCATCCTCGTGACCTTGCTGCATGAGATGGCGCGGCGGGACGCGAAGAAGGGCCTCGCGACGCTTTGCATCGGCGGCGGCATGGGCTGCGCCACGATCGTGGAGAGGGATTGACCATCATCACCATATATTTCACATATAAGGAGGAAAATCATGAAAGTAGGCGTTATTGGGGCAGGGACGATGGGTTCCGGGATTGCGCAGGCGTTTGCGCAGACAGATGGGTATGAAGTGTTTCTGTGCGATATCAACGATGAGCTGGCCGCGAACGGCAAGAATAAGATCGCGAAGGGGTTCGAGAAGAGGATCGCGAAGGGCAAGATGGATCAGGCTTCCGCGGACGCGATCCTAGCGAAGATCACGACCGGCACGAAGGAGATTTGCGGCGACTGCGACCTGATCGTCGAGGCGGCGCTCGAGGTCATGGACATCAAGAAGCAGACGTTCAAGGAGCTGCAGGACATCGTGAAGGCGGATTGCCTGTTCGCGACGAACACGTCCTCCCTTTCCATCACGGAGATCGGCTCCGGCCTTGACCGCCCGGTCATCGGGATGCATTTCTTCAACCCGGCCCCGGTCATGAAGCTGATCGAGGTCATCAAGGGCGAGAACACGCCGGATGAGCTGAAGGACAAGATCGTCAAGATTTCGGAGGAGATCGGCAAGACGCCCGTGGAAGTGAACGAGGCGGCGGGCTTCGTCGTGAACCGGATCCTGATCCCGATGATTAACGAGGCGATCGGCATCTACGCGGATGGCGTGGCTTCCGTCGAGGGCATCGACACGGCGATGAAGCTGGGCGCGAACCATCCCATGGGGCCGCTCGCGTTAGGCGACCTGGTCGGGCTTGACATCTGCCTCGCGATCATGAACGTGCTGTACGACGAGACGGGCGATCCGAAGTACCGCCCGCATCCGCTGCTGAAGAAGATGGTCCGCGCGGGCAAGCTCGGGCAGAAAACGGGCATCGGGTTCTACGACTACAGGAAATAGGCTGTGGCGGGCATCCCCGCCTTACAAAAACCCCATGCCCCGCAAGCGGGGCGGCATCATGGATGAAAGCCCACGGATTGCTCCGCTGCGGCGCAGCTCCCGCAATCCTACCCGTATTCGCAATCCGGGCTAACGCCCTGATACGGGTTAGCGTCGCTAATGTTCATGCGGCTCGGACTGCAGGCAGTCCATCCGCATGCCCATTGCGACTGGGCTTTCAAAGTAAAATTTAGAAAGTTTGGAGGAATAGTATCATGGATTTTTCTTTGGATAAGAAACATGAAATGGCAAGGACCCTGTTCAAGGAATTTGCCGAGAAAGAGGTAAAGCCCCTTGCCCAGGAAGTGGATGAGACAGAGAAATTCCCGAGGGGGACGGTAGAGAAGATGCAGAAGCTGGGCTTCATGGGAATCCCCATCCCGAAGGAATACGGCGGGCAGGGATGCGACCCTCTGACCTACGTCATGTGCGTGGAGGAGCTTTCTAAGGTCTGCGCCACCACCGGCGTCATCGTTTCCGCGCATACCTCCCTTTGCTGCGACCCGATCCAGACCTATGGAACGGAAGAGCAGAAGCAGAAGTACTTAGTCCCGCTGGCAAGCGGCCAGAAGCTCGGCGCGTTCGCGCTGACGGAGCCGGGCGCCGGCACGGATGCCCAGGGCTGCCAGACGAAGGCGGTGCTAGACGGCGACGAGTGGGTGCTGAACGGCTCCAAGTGCTTCATCACGAACGGCAAGGAAGCGGACGTTTACATCGTCATTGCCGTCACGGACGTGAAGGTGGACGCGAGAGGCAGGAAGAAGAAGTCTTTCTCCTCCTTCATCGTGGAGAAGGGCACGCCGGGATTCTCCTTCGGCACGAAAGAGAAGAAGATGGGCATCCGCGGGTCCTCGACGTATGAGCTGATTTTCGAGGATTGCAGGATCCCGAAGGACAATCTGCTAGGGCCGGAGGGCCGCGGCTTCCCAATCGCGATGCATACGCTTGACGGCGGCCGTATCGGGATCGCTTCCCAGGCGCTGGGCATCGCGGAGGGCGCGCTGGACGCGACCATCGCTTACACGAAGGAGAGGAAGCAGTTCGGGCGCTCCATCGCGCAGCAGCAGAACACGCAGTTCACGTTAGCGGATCTCGCGACGAAGGTGGAAGCGGCGCAGATGCTGGTATACAGGGCGGCGATGGCGAAGGAGAGCCAGAAGGTGTATTCCGTGGAAGCGGCAAAGGCGAAATTGTTCGCTGCGGAAGTCGCCATGGAAGTGACGACGAAATGCGTCCAGCTGTTCGGCGGGTACGGCTACATCAGGGAGTACGATGTGGAGCGCATGATGCGCGACGCCAAGATTACGGAGATTTACGAAGGGACGTCGGAAGTCCAGCGCATGGTCATCTCCGGCGCGCTGCTGAAATAGAGGCTGGTAAGCAAAGGGGACGGGAGGCCGGGAAGCTTTCCGCTTACGAATAAAAAATAAAACATAAGGAGTGAATTACCGTGAAAATCGTCGTATGTATAAAACAGGTTCCGGATACCAAAGGCGGGGTGAAGTTCAATCCAGATGGTACTCTGGACAGGGGCGCGATGCTTACCATCATGAATCCGGACGACAAGGCCGGGCTGGAAGCGGCGCTCCGGCTGAAGGAGCAATACGGGGCGGAAGTGACAGTGGTCACGATGGGGCTCCCGAAGGCGGACGAGGTGCTCCGCGAGGCTATGGCAATGGGCGCGGACAGGGGGATCCTCGTGACGGACAGGGTGCTTGGCGGCGCGGACACCTGGGCTACCTCCTCTACCGTCGCGGGCGCGATCCGCAACCTGGAGTATGACCTGATCATCACCGGCCGCCAGGCTATCGATGGCGACACGGCTCAAGTCGGCCCGCAGATTTCCGAGCATTTGGACATCCCCGTGATTTCCTACGCGCAGGATATCAAGATTGACGGGGATTACGTGATCGTGCAGCGCCAGTTTGAGGACAGGTACCATGAGCTGAAAGTGAAAATGCCATGCCTTATCACGGCGCTTTCTGAGTTAAACGATCCGCGTTACATGACCCCGGGCGGCATCTTCGATGCGTATGACAGAGAAGTGACCGTATGGGGCAGGCCGGATCTGAAGGATGTGGACGATTCCAACCTTGGTTTGAACGGCTCCCCTACGAAGATCGCGAAGGCTTCGGACAAGGTGAAGAAGGGCGCGGGCGAGAAGACGGTTCCGGACAGCCCGGAAGACGCGGTCGCCTATATCGTAGGGAAATTAAAAGAGAAACACGTGATTTAGCCGGGCGAAGGCGCCGCGCGGCGGTTCCGGTCCCCATGCGTTCCGCACAGGGGTCGGCTTGACGCGGGGCGGGCCCTTTGAACAAGAAAATCATATGGATTGTGAATATCCGCAAAACGAGGAAAGTGGTGAAAAAAATGGGTTTGGAAGCATACAAAGGAGTATATGTCTTTGCGCAGCAGGTAGATAACGAATTGAGCGGGATTGCTTTTGAGCTGCTTGGCAAGGCAAGGGACTTAGCGAAGGATTTGGATACGGACGTGACCGCGGTGCTGATTGGCTCCGGCGTGAGGAATTTGACGGACCAGCTGGCGGAATACGGCGCGGACAGGGTGATCGTCGTGGACGATCCTGAGCTGAAGGATTACAGGACGGAGCCGTACACGCACGCCCTCGCGTCCGTGATTAACGAATATAAGCCGGAGATCATGCTGGTAGGCGCTACCGCGATTGGCCGTGACTTAGGTCCGCGCGTGTCCGCCCGCGTGAAGACGGGCCTGACCGCGGATTGCACGGTGCTTGATATCGGCGATTTCCCGCTGACCCCGGTTCCCGGCAAGGAAGACGAGCAGAAGCATAAGCAGCTCTTGATGACGCGTCCCGCGTTTGGCGGCAACACGATAGCCACGATTGCCTGCCCGAATAACCGCCCGCAGATGGCGACGGTGCGCCCGGGCGTCATGCAGAAGATTGACCCGGTCAAGGGCGCGAAGGCGGAAGTGATTGATTTCAACCCGGGATTCACGCCGAATGACAAGTATGTCGAGATCCTGAATGTCGTCAAGGCCGTGAAATCCACGGAGAACATCATGGACGCGAAGATCCTAGTGTCTGGCGGCCGCGGCGTGGGAAGCGCGGAGAACTTCCAGATGCTGAGGGATCTTGCCGCGGTGATTGGCGGGACGGTCAGCTGCTCCCGTGCCGTGGTTGAGAATGGATGGCTCCCGCAGGATCTCCAGGTGGGGCAGACGGGCAAGACCGTGCGCCCGAACGTGTATTTCGCGATTGGCATTTCCGGCGCGATCCAGCACGTGGCAGGCATGGAGGAATCCGATATCATCATCGCGATCAATAAGGACGAGGATGCACCGATTTTCGACGTCGCCGATTATGGCGTCGTAGGCGACCTTCATAAGATCGTGCCGGCTTTGACGGAGGCTTTGAAGGCGGAACTGGCTGAGAAATAAATATCCCCAATCGGGGATGTGGCGGAAGGCGGAAAATCCGGGAAGATGGGTTTTCCGCTTTTTTGCGGGTTGAGCCTGCCCGTGCGTGGGCGAGCCATGCCGGGCGGGAAGCTTAAGCCCAAAGCTCCGGCAGAGGCCATACATGGGCTGGGTAGCCTTGCGGAGGCGGCCATGCCGGGGATGCGTGGTTGGCCCTAGGGCTCCAACGTGCCGGGAGCGCCGGCGGGAAGGGGATGAGCTGGGAAATGGAGGCGGTAATTTTGCGGGATGATGAGGCAAGCGCGGCGCGGCGCGAGCGGGCGGAGAAGAGCATCCAAAAGAAATTCCATAAGGAGCTGTTTTCCAAATTCGCGAAGGCCATCAATGCTTACGAGCTGGTGGAGGAGAATGACCATATCGCGGTTTGCGTTTCCGGCGGGAAGGATTCCATGCTGATGGCGAAGCTGTTCCAGGAATTGAAGCGGCACAACAAATTCGAGTTTGGGCTCACGTTCCTGGTGATGGATCCCGGGTACAGTGAGCCAAACCGGAAGCTGATTGAGGAGAACGCGAGGCTCTTAGGCATTCCCGCCGTCTTTTTCCACTCTGGTATCTTCGACGCGGTGGAGTCCGTGGGGAAATCGCCGTGCTATTTATGCGCGAGGATGCGGCGCGGCTATCTGTATCAGAAAGCGAAGGAGCTTGGGTGCAACAAGATCGCGTTAGGCCACCATTATGACGACGTCATAGAGACCATCCTGATGGGGATGCTCTACGGGGCGCAGGTGCAGACCATGATGCCCAAGCTGCGCAGCGTGAATTTCGAGGGGATGGAGCTGATCCGCCCGATGTACCTGATACGGGAGGCGGACATCAAGCGATGGCGCGATTACAATGGCCTGCGGTTCCTGCAATGCGCCTGCCATTTCACGGAAAATTGTTCCGAAAGCCGGGATGGGATCGGGGACTCGAAGCGCTTAGAGGTGAAGGAGCTGATCGCGCGCCTGAAGGAGACGAACCCTTACGTGGAGGCGAACATTTTTAGGAGCGTCGAGAACGTGAACCTTGACACGGTGATCGCGTATAAGCAAGACGGGGAAAAGCATTGCTTCCTGGACCGGTACAAAGACGCCGGCCGGAAGGGCAATCAGAAAAAAGAATGCGAGGCAGATGGGGATTTTCATGGCTAGGAAAAACAAAGGTGTTTATTATATCTTGCTGTCAGCGCTGTGCTTTTCGCTGATGAGCCTGTTCGTGAGGCTTTCCGGGGATATCCCCTCGATGCAGAAGGGATTTTTCCGAAATTCCGTCGCGCTGATCCTTTCCTTTTGGATCCTGGTGAAGGACCGGTCGAAAGGGAAGGTGGATCGGGGGGATTATTTCTATCTCTTCCTGCGCGCGCTATTCGGCTCAGTGGGGCTTTTCTGCAATTTCTACGCGATTGACCACCTTGCCCTGTCGGACGCGAACATGCTTAACAAGCTGTCCCCGTTCTTCGCGATTATTTTCTCTTATTTCCTGCTAAAGGAAAAGGCGGCGCCGTACCAGGTGGCGTGCGTGATTGCCGCGTTTTGCGGCACGCTTTTCATCGTGCGCCCCGGAGCCGGCAGCATCTCGACGTTCCCCGCCCTGGTGGGCCTCGTTGGCGGGCTGGGAGCCGGGATCGCGTATACGATGGTCAGGATTTTGAGCGGGCGCGGCGTGAAGGGGCCGTTCATCGTGTTCTTCTTCTCTGCTTTTTCCTGCCTGGTATCCCTGCCGTTTTGCATTTTTGACTTCACGCCCATGCAGCCGTGGCAGCTTCTGTGCCTGCTTTGCGCCGGGCTTGCGGCCTCCGGCGGGCAGTTCGCGGTCACGGCGGCCTATGCCCACGCGCCCGCGAAGGAAATCTCCATCTACGACTATACGCAGATCCTTTTTTCCGCGATTTGGGGGATCCTGTTCCTCGGGGAGTTTCCGGACTGGATGAGCATTGTGGGCTACCTCATCATTTTCGGCGCGGCCCTCATTATGTTCCTGAAGAACAAGGGATGAGGCGCGCCCCGCCCGGGGCCGTCCCGTTTGGGGGATCCTGTTCCTCGGGGAGTTTCCGGATTGGATGAGCATCGTGGGCTACCTCATCATTTTCGGCGCGGCCCTCATTATGTTCCTGAAGAACAAGGGATGAGGCGCGCCCCGCCCGGGGCCGTCTCGGCGGCGCGTGGGAAAGCCCGCGCCTTTCCACGGCGCGTCCTAAATCGGCGCGCCCTGCCCGGAGCCCGTCTCGGCGGCGCGTGGGAAAGCCCACGCCTTTCCACGGCGCGCCCTTCCTCAATTCGTGGCGCTCAGCCCATTCATGTAATCGTTGAGGGCGTCGAGGTTGA
>CAZOLD010000064.1:0-8223 GCA_964580595.1 uncultured Eubacterium sp. | reverse complement strand
AGGTGGCAGATAGAGTGAAGGAATTATAGAGAGATGACAGATAATACGCAGTATTGTTAGAAGGTGATAGACAACGCGCAGCGCCCGCGGGACGATGCCAGAGCCCGCGCGGGAGCCGTGGGATGGGGATAGAGATTACGGAGGTGCCATGGGATGAGGATAGAGATTTCGCTGGACGAGGTGGAGAGGATGCGGCCGGACTCCTACGTGCTGGTAGACATCCGGGGAGAGGACGCGTATGCCCACGGGCATATGCCGGGGGCGGTGTGCTGGGACGGGAAGGACCCGGAAGGCGCGCTGCCTAAGGACAAGGAGGTAGTCCTTTATTGCGGCGTCGGGGAAAAGAGCGTGCCCGTCGCCTCCGCGCTGCGGGAGGAAGGGTACAGGGCATACAGCCTGAAGGACGGGTTCCGGGCATGGCTCATGGAATCCTGCGGGGATCTCACGGAGCCGGAGAAGCAAAGGTATGACCGGCAGATGCTCCTGCCGCAGATCGGCCTGGAAGGGCAGAAGAAATTAAGGCGGTCGAAGGTGCTGATCGTGGGCGCGGGGGCCTTAGGCGCGCCCGCGGCGCTCTACCTGGCCGGGGCCGGGGTGGGCGCCATCGGCATCATGGACGCGGACCGCGTGGGCATCTCCAATCTGCACAGGCAGATCATCCATACCGGGGACCGGATCGGCATGAACAAGGCGCGGTCCGCGAAGGCGGCGCTGGAACGCCGCAATGACCTGGTCCGCGTGACGCCCTACCCGTATTACCTCACGCCGGAAAACGCGGAGGAAACCATCGCGCAATATGATTTCGTCATTGACGCGGCGGACAATTTCGAGACGAAATTCCTGTTAAACGACGCTTGCGTGTCATTGCGCAAGCCGTTCTGCCACGCCGGCGTCCTGCGCTTCCAGGGGCAGGTGATGACGTGGGTCCCCGGGGATTATCCCTGCTACCGGTGCATTTTCGAGGAGATACCGGAGGACGGGACGATACCTGATTGCGGCCAGGCGGGGGTGATCGGCCCCGTGCCGGGGATCATAGGGAGCATCGAGGCGCTAGAGGCCATCAAGTACCTGACCGGGGCGGGGGAGCTGCTGGCCGGGAGGATGCTGGTCCTAGACGGCCTGACCATGGAGATGCGGACCGTGCGCTTCCCGAAGAAGAACGCGCATTGCAAGGCGTGCGGGAGCGGGAAGCCGGCAGAGCGCGTCGCGGACCGCGCGCGGGATTATGTGAGGAGATCCTGTCCCGCCATGCAGGCGGGAATGAAATAAAATCTACTAAACCTATTGACATAGTAGGATAACAGGGATATAATCCAATCGAAAAAAGGATTGCAAAATTCGCGGTAAACGGTAAAATTAGGTTTGACGGACGGAAAGGGAAGGGAAGAAAGATGGCAGGTTATTACAAGGGAACGCTGGGATTGATCGGGAACACGCCGCTCGTGGAGGTCGTGAACATCGAGGAGGAGCTCGGGCTGGAAGCGAAGATATTGGTAAAGCTTGAGTATTTCAACCCCGCCGGGAGCGTGAAGGACAGGATTGCCAAGGCGATGCTAGAGGACGCGGAGGAGAAGGGGATCCTAAAGAAGGATTCCGTGATCATTGAGCCGACGTCCGGGAACACGGGGATTGGCCTAGCGTCCATCGCGGCGGCGAAGGGGTACAGGCTGATCCTCACCATGCCGGAGACGATGAGCGTGGAGCGGAGGAATATCCTGAAGGCGTACGGCGCAGAGCTGGTGCTGACCGAAGGGGCGAAAGGGATGAAGGGCGCCATCGAGAAGGCGGACGAGCTGGCGAAGGAAATCCCGAACAGCTTCATCCCCGGCCAGTTCGTGAACCCCGCGAACCCGGCCATCCATAAGGCGACGACGGGCCCCGAGATATGGAAGGACACGGACGGGAAAGTGGACATCTTCATTTCCGGCGTAGGGACGGGCGGCACGGTCACGGGCGCGGGCGAGTATTTGAAAGAGCAGAACCCCAACGTGAAGGTGATCGCCTTAGAGCCCGCGGCGTCCCCGGTCTTGTCGGAGGGGAAAGCGGGCGCGCACAAGATCCAGGGAATCGGCGCGGGGTTCGTGCCGGACGTCCTGAACACGTCGGTGTATGACGAGGTCTTCAAGGCGGAGAACGAGGACGCGTTCGCGACGGCGCGGCTCTTAGCGAAGAAGGAGGGCATCCTGGTCGGGATTTCTTCCGGCGCGGCTCTTTACGCGGCGATCCAGCTCGCGAAGCGCCCGGAGAACAAGGGCAAGCTCATCGTGGCGCTGCTGCCGGATTCGGGCGACAGGTATTACTCGACCCCGTTGTTCACGGAAGAATGACGGAGATTGAATGACGGAAGGAAAAGATAAGAGGCGGGCTGCCTTTGGCGGCCCGTCTGTATTGCGCTTTATGGCGCCCGCGCCGTTTGGCGGGGAAGCGCCCGGGGGAATGCGATGCTGAGAATTCACGACGATTACGTAAGGGAACATGTTTTAGACGGCAATTTCGGGCTGGAGATGGAGAGCCTGCGCGTGCTGGGGGACGGGAAATTCGCGCATACGCCGCACCCGTTTCCCGGGGACGCGCATATTGTGAAGGACTTCTGCGAGAACCAGACGGAGATCAACACTTCCGTGCACGATAGCGTCCCGGGGGCGATCCGGGAGCTGGAGTCGCACAGCCGGAGGATTTGTCAGGAATTGCAGGGACGCTCCCCGAAGGAATACCTGTGGCCGTTCTCGAACCCTCCCTATATCGCGGATGAGGAGGACATCCCGGCGGCCGTGTTTGACGGGCAGCATCTGTCCAAGACGGCGTACCGGGAATACCTGTCCGAAAAATACGGCCGCTACAAGATGACTTTCTCGGGGATCCACGTGAATTTTTCCTTCTCCGAGGAACTTTTGAGGGCGAGCCACGAGGCGGAGGAGAGGCAGGGCGTGACGGAGGATTTCCGGGAGTACAAAGACCGCCTTTATTTGGAACTCGCGAAGGGGATGGCGGCTTACGGCTGGATCCTTGTCGCCGTGACGGCGGCGAGCCCGGTCTTAGACAGCTCTTTCATGGAGAAGGGGGTTTACGGCCAGGACGTCTTCACGGGGATGGCGTCCGTAAGGTGCAGCGAGATGGGATATTGGAACGAGTTTGCCCCGATTTTCCATTATGAGAGCGTGGACGCGTACGCGGACAGCATCCAGCGCTACGTCAGCAGAGGTCTCTTGAAGGCACCCTCCGAATTGTATTACCCCATCCGCCTGAAGCCCAGGGGGGAAAACAGCTTAGAGACGCTGCGCTTAGGGGGCGTCGACCACATCGAGCTTCGCATGTTTGACCTGAACCCGCTTTGCGAATCGGGCGTGGAGGAGAAGGACATCCGGTTCGCGCAGCTCTTGATGATATGGCTTGCCGCGCGTCCGTCCCCCGTTTTCCGGCAGAAGGAGCAGATCCAGGCGATCCAGAATTTCAAGAACGCGGCGCATTATGACCTGAAAACCGTGAAAATCCTCTTGCCGGACGGGGAAAACGATTCCGTCGCGGCGTCCGCGTTGCGGGTGATCGGCGAGATGGAGGAATTCTTCGGGGAGCTGGGGCTGCCCGTGCGGGAGGTCTTGGAATTCGAGCGGGAGAAATTCACCGACGCGCAAAACCGTTACGCCTGGGTGATCCGGGACAGGTTCAAGGACGGGTTCGTGGAAAAAGCATTGTCGTTTGCCAAGGAAAGGCAGGAAAGATAAATGTGCGAATTGTTCGGGGTAAGCTCCGCGAGGAAAATTAGGGTGAACGAGCTTTTGCGCGTGTTCTTCTCCCACGGCGTGGACCATCCCAATGGCTGGGGCATGGCATTTTTCTACGGGAACACGGTGTCCTTAGAAAAGCAGCCGGAGAATTCCTGCAAGAGCCTTTACCTGAAGCAGCGCATCCGGGCCGAAATCGAGGCGGACAACATGATCGCCCATATCCGGCTGGCCACCAGGGGGACGATGGTTTATGAGAATACCCATCCCTTCGTGCTGCGGGACAATCGCGACCGGGCCTGGACCCTGGCGCACAACGGCACGATTTTTGAATGCGACAGCTTAAACCCCTTCCTGCGCGGGCAGAAGGGGGAGACGGACAGCGAGAGGATCCTCCTGTTCCTGATAAGCAAGGTCAACGAGGCGCAGGACCGCCTGGGGCGCCCCTTATCGCAGGAAGAGAGGTTCCGGGTGGCGGACGAGGTGGTTTGCGAGGTTTCCCCGGAAAACAAGGTGAACCTGGTTATGTACGACGGCGAGCTATTGTATGCCCACATGAATTACAAGGACAGCCTCTTCCGGTGCCGGAAAGGGCAGGCCGCGGTGATTTCCACGCAGCCGCTCGACCGCGACGACTGGGAGAGCTTGCCGTTGTGCCGCCTCGTGGCCTACCGGGACGGGGAGGAGGCCTACGTCGGGGAATGCCATGGGAACGAGTTCTTTGACAGCGAGGAGAAGACGAGGCTGCTTTTCCTGGATTTCGCGGGCCTGTGACGGGGAAAGCCGCGAGGACAGGGTCAGGTAAGAAAGGCCGTAGAGGGAAAGCCGCGAGGACAGGGCCAGGGGAGCAATGTCGCGACGGGAAAGGTTCGTGACGGGAAGGGCACGGAAGGGAAAAATAAGATGGAGGAAACCGAAGTATCGAGGGAACAGGCGGGCAAGCTGGGGGAATTGCGGGCCCGCCTCAGGCAGGCGGGAAGCGTCGCCGTCGCTTTTTCCGGGGGCGTGGACTCCACGTTCCTGCTAAAAGTCGCGCATGACGAGCTGGGGGATCGGTGCGTCGCCGTCACGGCGAGCTCCTGCTCCTTCCCCAAAAGGGAGCTGGACGAGGCCGCCCGTTTCTGCGAATCCGAGGCCATCCGGCACGTCGTGGTAGAATCCGAGGAGCTGGAAATCGAGGGGTTTCGCGAGAACCCGACGGACCGATGTTACCTATGTAAGAGGGAGCTTTTCGGGAAAATAAGGGAAATCGCGAGGGAGGAGCGCCTGGAAGCGATCGTGGAGGGCTCGAATTTGGACGACGAGGGGGACTACCGCCCGGGCATGCGGGCCGTCGCGGAGCTTGGGGTCAAAAGCCCGCTGCGGGAGTGCGGCCTTTCTAAGTCCGACATCCGCGCCCTGTCGCGGGAGATGGGCTTGCCGACCTGGGACAAGCAGTCCTTCGCCTGTCTCTCCTCCCGGTTTGCCTATGGCGAGACGATCTCCAAAGAGAAGCTGTCCATGGTGGACCGCGCGGAGCAGCTGCTGCTGGATTTAGGCTTCCACCAGGTGCGCGTCCGCGTCCACGGCAGCCTGGCGCGGATCGAGGTCATGCCGGAGGAGTTCCCGAAGGTCATGGAGAGCCGGGCGCGCATCGCGGACAGCCTCAAGGGATACGGCTTCACATACGTCACGCTGGATCTCCAGGGATACCGCACGGGAAGCATGAACGAGGCCCTGCCGGATAAGGGGACGAAGAGATGACGTTGACACAGCTGAATTACCTTATCACGATCGCGGAGGCCAGCTCGCTCAACAAGGCGGCGGAGCAGCTCTACGTCTCCCAGCCGTCGCTGACCAGCGCGATGAAGGAGCTCGAGAAGGAGCTGGGGATCACGCTCTTCCACAGGAGCGGCAGGGGCGTGACGCTGACGAATGACGGGACGGAGTTTTTGCTTTACGCGAAGCAGATTTACGGGCTGTATGAGTCCGTTTTGGAGAAATACGGGAAAGGCGGCACGCTGAAGAAGAAGTTCGGCGTGTCCACGCAGCATTATTCCTTCGCCGTGAAAGCGTTCGTGGACATGGCGAAGGAATTTGACATGGCAAGGTATGAGTTTGCCATCCGGGAGACAAAGACCGCGGAAGTGATCCACGACGTGAGCATGATGAAGAGCGAGATCGGCGTGCTCTACTTAAGCGACTTCAACCGGAAATCCATGGGGAAGCTGCTGCGGTCGGCGAACCTGGAATTCCACCATTTGATAGAATGCCGGGCTTACGTGTATATCTGGAAAAACCATCCCCTGGCGGGGCAGGAATCGATCTGCTTCGAGCAGCTGGAGGATTATCCCTGCCTTTCCTTCGAGCAGGGGGATAACAGCTCCTTTTATTTCGCGGAAGAAATCCTCTCGACGAATGAGTACCCGAAGGTGATAAGGGCCAATGACAGGGCCACCATGCTGAACCTCATGGTGGGGCTGAACGGGTACACGCTTTGCTCCGGGATCATCTGCGAGGAGCTAAACGGGAGCGATTATGTCGCCATACCCTACCGGGAGGACGAGGACAACCCGAACAGCACGATGGAGATCGGGTACGTTATCCGAAAAAATTCCATCCTGAGCAAAGTGGGGGAACTGTATATCGGCAAGCTAAAGGCATATCTGGGGATCGGGTAGGACGGCGGGCCGCGGAAGCGGATAGCAGTCATGAAGGCGGCAGTCACGGAGACGGCGGGCTGTGGAAGCATTTGCGGATGAAGGCGGCCGGACGAGGCGGGAGGCGCGGGCACGAAGAGGAAGGCAGACGGCGGTGCGGCAGGCAGCAGTCACGGAAACGGCGGGTCGCGGAAGCATATGCGGACGAAGGCGTCGCGGGCACGAAGAGGAAGGCAGACGGCGCGGCGGCGGCAGTCACGAAGGCGGCAGGCAGCCGCGCGGGCGGGAGGCGGCATGGGCAGGAAGGCGATTATCGCGATGAGCGGGGGCGTGGACTCCAGCGTCGCGGCATACAAGATGAAGGAGCGGGAGTTTGAGTGCCTGGGGGCGACCATGAAATTGTTTGCCAACGAGGACGCGGGCATCCCGCGGGAGCGGTCCTGCTGCTCCCTGGCGGATATCGAGGACGCGGAGAATGTCGCCCGGAGGCTGGGGATCCCCTATTACGTCTTTAATTTTTCCGAGCGGTTCCGGGAGGACGTCATGGAGCGGTTCGCCGCCGCCTATGAGAACGGCGCGACGCCGAACCCTTGCATTGACTGCAACCGTTTCCTGAAGTTCGGCAAGCTGCACCAGCGGGCGCGGGAGCTGGGGTATGATTACGTGGCGACGGGCCATTATGCCCGGATCGAGAAGGACGCTTTGAGCGGGCGCTACCTCCTGAAGAAGGCGGCGGACGCGGAAAAGGACCAAAGCTACGTCCTTTACGCCATGACGCAAGAGCAGCTTGCGCGCACCGTGTTTCCCCTAGGGGAGATGCGAAAGCCCGAGGTTCGTGAAATTGCCGAGCGGCAGGGCTTTAAGAACGCGGGGAAGCGGGACAGCCAGGACATTTGCTTTGTCCCGGACGGACGGTACGCCGATTTCATCGAGCGGTACCGGGGGCGCGGCTGCCCGCCCGGGGATTTCGTGGATTCTAAGGGAAACGTCTTAGGGAGGCACAAAGGGATCATTCACTATACCGTCGGGCAGCGCAAGGGGCTTGGCATCGCCTCATCCGTCCCGCTGTACGTGGTCCAAATCGACGCGGGGAAAAACGCCGTCGTCCTAGGGACGGGCGAGGAACTGTACGGCAGGACGGTGAGGGCCGGGGACATCAACCTGATCCGCGAGCCGCGGCTTTCCCGCCCCCTCAGGCTGAAGGCTAAGATACGCTACCGGCAGCCGGAGCAATGGGCGACGGTCACGCAGACGGGCGAGGATACGTTAGTGGCGCGGTTTGACGAGCCGCAGCGCGCCATCACGAAGGGGCAGGCGATCGTTTTCTACGACGGCGACGTCGTGGTGGGCGGCGGCACGATCCGGGGCACGGGAGACGCGCCGGAACCGTAAAGGAGGATTTTTCTTATGGCGGAAACGATGACAAGGGAAGAAGCGTGGGATTTGCTTACCGAATTCAACCAGGAGCCTTTTCATTTGAGGCACGCGGTTACCGTGGAAGGCGTGATGCGGTATTTCGCGAGGGAGCTGGGATATTCCGAGGATGAGGATTTCTGGGGGATCGTCGGGCTCTTGCACGATCTGGATTTCGAGAAATTCCCGCAGGAGCATTGCGTGAAGGAGCAGGAGATCATGCGGGAGCGCGGCGTGGACGAGCGGATCATCCACGCTACCGCGAGCCACGGCTACGGGCTTACGGTGGATATCAAGCCGGAGCATGAGATGGAAAAAGTCTTGTACGCGACGGACGAGCTGACGGGGCTGATCGGCGCCGTCGCGCTGATGCGCCCGTCGAAGAGCGTGTCCGACTTAGAGCTTAAGTCCGTCAAGAAAAAATACAAGAGCGCCAACTTCGCCGCCGG
>CAZOLD010000063.1:0-8450 GCA_964580595.1 uncultured Eubacterium sp. | reverse complement strand
ATGCCGCGCGACTCGGCATAGTCCTTCAGCTCCTTCTCGTATTCCTCCTCGGTTCCCGCGAGGCCCTCGTTCTTCGCGATCTCGTCTAGGACAAGCCGGTTGCGGATCCTCTGCAGGACGTCCTTGCGGGTCTGCTCCTCGAAAACCTCCGGCGTCACGCCGTACGCCCTCAGGTAATCCTCCAGCCGGAACCCGCGCATCATCGCGCTGCTCGAGGTGCGCTCTATCGAGATCTGCACCTGCGTGTCCACCATCGCGTCCGGGATGTCCATCACCGAATTTTCCACGACCTGGCGCAGCGCCTCCGCCTCTACCTGTGAGTCGGCCTGCTTCTGCTTGTTTTCCTCCAGGATCGACCTGACGCTCGCCCGGTATTCCTCCAACGTGTCGTATTCCGAGACGTCCTGCGCGAACTCGTCGTCCAGCTCCGGCAATTCCTCGGACTTGATGTCGTTGACCTTTACCTGGAACACGGCCGGCTTGCCCGCTAGGGAGGCCTCCCGGTAATCCTCGGGGAAGGTGACGCTCACTTCCACGTCGTCCCCGGCGTTCTTACCGATCAGCTGCTCCTCGAAGTTGTCTACGAAAGTATGGCTGCCGATGACAAGGGAATAATTCTCCGCCTTGCCGCCGTCAAACGGCTTCCCGTCCACGAACCCCTCAAAATCAATGACGACGTAATCCCCGTCCGCCACGGGCCGGTCGTCCGCGTCGACTAGCCTCGCGTTGTTCTTGCGCTCATTCTCGATGGCCTCGTCGACTTCCCCGTCCGTCACGTCCCGGTCGGGTTTCGAGACCTTGACGCCGACGTACTGCCCCACCTTTACGTCCGGCTTCGTCGCGACCTGCGCCGTGAAGATAAACGGCTTGCCTTTCTCAATCTGCTCTATGCCAATCTCCGGGCGGGACGTGATTTCCAGATCCACTTCATTCGCCGCCTTCTCGTATTCCTTAGGCAGGATCTCATCCATCGCGTCCTCGTAAAAAATGGAAGGCCCGTACATCCGCTCAATCATTACCCTGGGCGCCTTCCCCTTGCGGAACCCGGGTATGCTGATATTGGAGCGCCGCTTCAGGTAAGCGCCTTGCAGCGCCTTCTCAAAATCCTCCGCGGAAACCTCAATCGTGAGCTTCGCCATATTCTTCCCTAAATCCTCCACCTGTACGCTCATGAGCCTTATGTCCTCCTTCAAAACTGTGCCCGCGCGCCCGAATCTTGGCGCTAGGCCTATATCCACACAATACTTTAACACATCTTCCATGAAAATACTAGTTTTTTTTGCGGGATGAGGCCATGGCGTCCCGCCGCGGGGCATGGGCTTATTCCAGATCCAGCAGCTCTTGCATGAAGCCGCAATAATCGGTGCGTTTCTCGCCGGTGAACTTGATCGCGGCGGAGGGGTGGCAGTTCAGGATGCCGGTCAGCAGGTAGGGGATGTCATACCCCCAGACGACGCCTTCCTCCTTGAGCCTTAGCATATGCTTTTCCACGAAACGGATGATGGGGACCACGTCGTATTTCGGGTTCTTCAGGAAGCTCAGGAGCGACTCCATGTAGCAGTTCCCCGCGCCGCGCCCCATGCCGCACACCGTCGCGTCTAAGAGGCTCGCGCCCACGCGGCAGGCCTCGATGGTGTTGGCGAACGCCAGCTGCTGGTTATTGTGCGCGTGCATCCCGACCAGCTTCCCGGACGCGTTCGCGACGGACAGGTACTTTTGCGCGAGCCGCGTGATCTGTTCCGGGTAGAAGTAGCCGAAGCTGTCCACCAGGTAAATGGCGTCCGCCGTGCTGCGGCCCAGCATCTCTAGGCCCGCGTCTAAGTCTTCCGTGTTGACCTTAGACACCGCCATGATATTGACGGTCACCTCATATCCCTTTTCCTTGAAATCCTCCACCATCTCGATGGCCGTCGGGATTTGGTGGATATAGGTGGCCACGCGCACCATGTCGATCACGCTGTCTTTTTTGGGCAGGATGTCCTTCCTGTAATCGCACCGCCCCACGTCCGCCATGACGGAAATGCGCAGGGGAGACGGGTTCTCGCCCACGATGGCGCGGATATCCCCCTCGTCGCAGAATTTCCATTTGCCGAAATCCTTCGGGTTGAAAATTTCCTTCGACGCCTTATACCCGAATTCCATGTAATCGACGCCGGCCTTGATGTTCGCCTCATACAAATCCCTCACGAAATCATCCGTGAAGGAAAAATTGTTCACGAGCCCGCCATCCCGCATGGTGCAATCCACGACCTGGATGTCGGGGCAGTAATCCATTAAAGTCCGCTTGCCGCAGCCGCTGTCCATATCTGTTCCTCCCAAATATTAATTATCGCGC
Source organism: uncultured Eubacterium sp. (assembly GCA_964580595.1). GTDB lineage: Bacteria > Bacillota > Clostridia > Lachnospirales > Lachnospiraceae > Petralouisia. The sequence goes on along the minus strand of CAZOLD010000063.1, from coordinate 6,115 downwards.
GGATTCTTCCGCGCGGGATGCCGCCGGAGCGGCGCGCCCGTGTGCCGGCGCCGCTACGCGAAGCCGCCGAGACCGGAGAACCGCTTCCTTCGCGACGGTGCATCCACGCGAAGCGGCCCAGATCCGATGCCAAGCCCGGAAAATCGCCACCTGGGATGCCGCCGGGGCGCCGCGCCCGTGTGCCGGCATCGCCACGCGGAGTCGCCTGGGGTTCTTGTGGCGCCGTAGTGCTGCGTCCACGCGAAGCCGCCCGCGCGTGCGCCGCTACGCCCGAGCGCCGCGCCGGTCCGCCCGCGCCAGTTTCCATACATACGCCCCGGTGTAGAGGGAAATGAAGGCCGAGACCGCCGGGGCGACCGTCCCGATCAAGCCCAGGTTGCCGGGAAACCTGTCGCAGACGATGGCGATAAGGGGCATCCTCAGCGCCAGCGCCCCGAAGCAGCAGCTAACCATGGTGAAGTAGGTTTTCCCCCGCCCGTTTAGGTACCCGTTCAGGCAGAACATGAAGAGCACGCCCAGGTAGTCATAGCTGCAGGCGCGAAAGAAAGGTGCGCCCTCGGCGATGACCGCCGCGTCCTGCGAGAACAGGCGGATCATGCTCTCTGGGGAAACCTGCGCCCAGAGAAAGAACGCGAGCGAGAACGGCAGGGCGGCCAGCACCGCCGTCACCAGCGCCTGGTCCATCCTGCGGTATTTCCCCGCCCCGTAGTTCTGCGCCACCACTGGGGAGAGCGCGCTCGCGGCGGAGTTCGCGGGAAGCATGGCGAGCACGTCATATTTGCTCGCGATCCCGACGGCCGCCGCCGCGGAAACGCCAAGGGCGTTCGTCTTAGCAGTAAGGTAGAGGAAGGAAAGGCGCACCATGCATTCCTGAAGGGAAATGGGAATGCCGACGCGCAGCAGCTCCTTTACCTTATCTGGGTAAGGCCTAAGGTTAGAGAGGCGGAACCGGAAGAGGAAGTCCCTCCTGTTCAGGTATAGGATGGATCCCGCCATGCTCATTCCCTGGGAGAGCACCGTGGCAAGCGCCGCGCCCCTCACGCCGAGCCCTAGGAAACGCACGAGCAGGACATCTCCCGCGACGTTCAGGCACCCGGCGACCGCGATGAAGGCAAGGGGGCTCTTAGAGTCCCCGTAGCCGCGCAGGATCGCGCTGATCGCGTTGTATCCGCAAATAAAAATGACGCCCATCCCGCAGGTGCGCACATAAACCCCCGCTAAGGAAAAGGCATCTTCCGGCGTCTGCAGCGCCAAAAGCAGCCAGTCCGCGCACGATAAGAGGAGGACGGTCAGGATCAATCCCGCGGCCAGGAAAAGGCAAAGGCTGGCGCTGATCGCGCGCTTGGCTTCCTCCGGCTGCTTCTTCCCCATGTATGTCCCCACCGTCACGGTCGCGCCCAGCGTCAGGCCGGAAATCATGCTCGTGATGATCTGCGTCACCTGCGTCCCCGTGGAAACGGCGGCGATGGCCTCCGGCGGGCAGCACCAGCCGATTACCAAAAGATCCACCGCGCCGTACATGGCCTGTATGAAATTCGCGAGCAGAAACGGGAGGGAGAACAATATCACGGTCTTCGTGATATTCCCTTCGGTCAAGTCATGTTCGTCTTTCATCCGGTCTCGCTTCCTAAAGCGGGGCAATTCGCGGGCTTTCCTTCACAGCGGAGCCCCGCGTGCGGGGCCATGCCCGGGCCGGGCGCGCAAAACAGGCGCCATGCCTGGTTCGCGCGCCAGAATAGCACGTTGTAGTCCGCGCGGGCGCGTAAAACAGGCACCATGCTAGACTTCGTGATCCGGAACAGAATCGCCTGACGTGGCCCGCGTACGGGTGCCCAAATCAGGCGCAATATCCGGCTTCGCGTTCCAGAACAGAATCGCCTGGCGTGGCCCGGGCCGGGTGCGCAAATCAGATGCCATGCCTGGCTTCGTGAGCCAGAACGGAATCGCCTGGCGCAGCCAGAGCGGGTGCGCAAATCAGATGCCATGCCTGGCTTCGTGAGCCAGAATAGAATCGCCTGGCGTAGCCCGCACGGGCGCCCAAATCAGATGCCTTGCCTGGCTTCGCCAGCTGGAATCGCACATCGCAGCCCGCGTACGGGCGCCTGCCCGCGCGTTCAAGCCCCGCACATTTCAAGGAACATTTCGTGGCAGCGTGTGTCCTGGGTCAGCTCCGGGTGGAAGGCGAGCCCCAGCTGGCTGCGGAAGCGCACGCCCACGATGTTCTCCCCGCTGCCCCCGTCCGGGAGCTTCCCGATCACGGCAACCGGCTCCGCGCCCTTTTCCACATCCGCGCTCACGATGTAAGGCGCACGGATAAATTCCAGGGGGAACGGCTCTTCCTCCCGGCGCAGCCCGCGTATAGGAGCCGCCGCGGAAAAGCTGCTCAGCTGCCTACCGTAGGCGTTCCGGCGCACCGTCACCGGCATCGTGGCGAAATAAAGCTCCGGGCTGTTCTCCAGGCGCTCCGCGAGGAGGATCAGCCCCGCGCAAGTGGCGAGGACGGGCAGGCCGTCCCGGATCCGCCGCTTCAAGCCGTCAAACATCCCAAGCTCCCTTAGGAGCTTCCCTTGCACCGTGCTTTCCCCTCCCGGGAGCACGAGCCCGTCAAAGCTCCCGGCCAAGTCGCCCGCCTGGCGCAGCTGCGTGCATTCGGCGCCCAAGCCCCGCAAAATCCGCTCATGCTCGGCGAAAGCCCCTTGCACCGCCAGAACCGCAATCCTCATCCTACTTTCCCCTCTCCGCCATCAGGAGGTCGATTTCCTGCTCGTTTATGCCGACCATGGCCTCGCCCAGGTCTTCCGACAGCTCCGCTATCAGCTTCGCGTCCGTGTAATTCGCCACGGCCTTCACGATCGCGTTCGCGCGCTTCGACGGGTTGCCGGACTTGAAGATGCCGGAGCCCACGAAAACGCCCTCCGCGCCAAGCTGCATCATCAAGGCCGCGTCCGCCGGCGTGGCCACGCCGCCCGCCGCGAAATTCACGACGGGGAGCTTCTTGTTCTCATGGACGAATCTCACCAGCTCATAGGGAACCATCAATTCCTTCGCCGCCTCGTACAGCTCGTCCTCACGCATGGACGCGACTTTCGCGATCTCGCTGTTCATCCTGCGCATATGGCGCACCGCCTGCACGACGTCGCCCGTGCCGGGTTCCCCCTTCGTGCGGATCATGGACGCTCCTTCGCTGATCCGGCGCAGCGCCTCGCCTAAATCCCTGGCCCCGCATACGAAGGGCGCCTTGAATTTCGTCTTGTCGATATGGTAGACGTCGTCTGCCGGGGAGAGGACCTCGCTCTCGTCGATGTAATCGATCTCAATCGCCTCTAGGACCTGCGCCTCCACGAAATGGCCAATCCTGCATTTCGCCATGACCGGGATGGAGACGGCCTCCTGGATGCCCTTGATCATTTTCGGGTCGCTCATCCTAGACACGCCGCCCGCCGCGCGGATGTCCGCAGGAATCCGCTCTAACGCCATGACCGCGCACGCGCCCGCGTCCTCCGCGATCTTCGCCTGCTCCGGGGTCGTGACGTCCATGATCACGCCGCCTTTGAGCATCTGCGCCAATTCCTTGTTTATCTCCCATCTGTTTTCTGCGCTCATCATCTTAACCTCCATTTCTGTCTTTGAATCTATCGTTTGGGCTGCCGCTTAGGAGCCCCGGGAAGGCCCTAGGCCGCGTATTTTTCCTTTGCCTTCGGCGCGATGCCGTACACGAACGGATAAATGACGGCGGCCATCACGCCCCCGGTAATCACGTCGAACATCGAGTGCTGCTTTATGAACAGCGTGGACGCGATAATCAGCGACATCACTACGAAAGACCCCCTGCGCACCCATTTCTTCCCCTTGAGCCGCTCGCTTCGCACGATTGAGATGTGTATGCCGATGGAGTTATACACATGGATGCTGGGGAAGAGGTTGGTCGGCGTGTCCGTCGCGTACACAAACTTCACCAGGTCGATAAAAATATTGTCCCGCTCGAATACCCGCGGCCTCAGGCAATGCCCGTGCGGGTAAACGGTGGACACCACCAGGAATATCGTCATGCCCGTGAACAGGAAAGCGCACAGCCGGTAGTAATCCGCGACGTCCGTGAAGAAAAAGTACGCGATAGCCCCGGCCATATAGAGGAACCACGACAGGTAGGGGAGGACGAAAATCTCCACGAACGGGATTTTGTCGTCGATTGCCATATGCACAATATGGTAGCGCGTCGTGACGGTATGCTCCAAATAAAAAAACCAAGCTAGGTACAGGATCAGGTAGGATAATACCCATGCGTGCCGGTACCGGAAGCACAGCTTTTTTATTTCCCCTAGCTTCTTACCCAAACCAGACCACCTTTCCCTGCCCTGTCCCTTTCCGCGCCGCCGCCGCGCGTCCTCGCCCGCGCAAGGCCAAGGCCTCTCCGCGCTCCCGCGGCGCACGGAGCCGTCCCGCAAGGCCGCCCCGTCCCACGGGAGAGGGGATTTCCCGCGCGTTTCACGCATGGATTATAGCACACGGAAATAAGAAAAACAAGGTTACATTTTGGCCAGCATATGCTCCACAAGCGCCGCGGAGCGCGCGGCGGCGGCCCTCTCGAACTCGGGGTAATCCATTTGCGCGCTGTCGTCCGCCTTGTCGGAAATCGCCCGGATGATGACGAACGGCACATGGTTTTGGAATGCCGCGTGCGCGATGGACGCGCCCTCCATTTCCACGCAGGAGGCCTGGAAATCCCGGATGATCTCGTTCTTCCTCTCGTGGCCGCTTACGAATTGGTCGCCGCTCGCGATCCTTCCTTCGTAAACGGAAATATCCGGGTTCGCCTCCTTGCAGCAGTCCACCGCGAGCCGCGCAAGCTCCTCGTCCGCCGGGAAGGCCAGGAGGCCGGATTGCGGCACCTCGCCGAGCCGGTAGCCGAACACGCGCACGTCCATGTCATGGTAAACCGCGTCGGTCGACACCACGATGTCCCCGATGTTGATCTCGTTTCTCAAAGAGCCCGCCACGCCGGTGTTGATGATATGCGTCACCTCGAATAAGTCACATAAAATCTGTGCGCACATGGCGGCGTTCACCTTGCCGATCCCGCTTTTCACGACCACGACGTCGGCTCCGTTCAGCATCCCTTCCAGGAATTCCATCGATGCTCTCTTTTCCTTGCGAAGGACGGACATTTTCTCCTTCAGCGTGTCCAATTCCAGGTCCATCGCGCCGATAATGCCTATTTTCTTCATTTTCCCATCCTTTCCCGGCTCCCCCGCAGCCGTTCCATGCCAAAGCTTGAATCCACCGCCAACGCTTTGGCAGGGCATCCTTCCGTCTCCGCGCCACTAGGTTCGCGACATCGTCCTGGGCGGAATTCGCCGCCAAAGCTACACCTGGGGCTCCCTTTCGTCTCCGCGCCTCGGGGTTCGCGGCACCCTGGCCGGAATCCATTGCAAATGCTACACCTGGCGCATCCTCCCCGTCTCCCTAGCGCGAGAGCGGCGCCGCAGCGGAGCAACCCGTAGGCTTTCATCAATGGTGGCGCCCCGATTTGCGGGGCATGAGGGTTTACTCCGGATACGTCAGGTGCGCCTCGTCAATCCCGTATAACGTCCCGTCCAGATATCGCTTGGCCAGGTATTTCGCCATCCCCAGGTTCATGTCCAGGTAATTGCCGCAGTCTCTCGGGCTCTGCCCCGGGATGTCCCCTTCATAATCCCGGATGAATTCATACATTGCCGTGACGAGGCCCACGATATCCTCAGACTCATAATCGCCCGCGAGGAGCAGATAGAAGCCGGTGCGGCATCCCATGGGGCCGAAATAAATGGTCTTATCCCCGTATTCCGGGTCGTTCCTGAGGTAAGTCGCCGCCAAATGCTCGATCGTGTGGACTTCCGCCGTATTCATCACCGGCTCGTCATTCGGCGACGTCATGCGCAGGTCGAACGTCGTGATGGTCTCCGCCCCCACATGGTCCTTCCTAGAAACGTAGATCCCAGGCTCCAATTTAATATGGTTAATGGTAAAGCTCGCGATTTTCTCCATTTCTCTCTCCTCCTATCTTAACCTATCTTAATCCTCTTAATCCATCTACTTACTCTGAAAGCCCAGTCGCAATGGGCATGCGGATGGACTG